>DJVN01000275.1:9508-19286 GCA_002441205.1 Syntrophaceae bacterium UBA6255
CAAGAAGATATGGCGAGTATTTTAAAGCCTTGATTACGGCAGCACTGATAACAATAATCAGTATGGCAGAAACCAAAACATGCCACACCGGAATTTGTAACGGGAATAATTGCATAATAATCAAATCATGAGGATAAAATATTTTTTCTAAATAAGTGACAAAAGCGACGATCGCGTTTGAAATCCGGGATGACAGGGGGAAATGTGTCATTAATGCATCATCGCGGGCATGCATTGTAATGAAAGAAAAAATCACTGCAAGAATGAAAAAAGGCGTTTTTTCACGCAATTGCCATAAAATTAAATTAATTTGTCCGGATCGAAAACGGCCGAGCGGCGCATAATCAAGAAGAATCATGATAACCGGCAGGGTAACAACCATGGGCTTGCTCATCAAAGCAAGGACAAACGGAATAAATATTAACAAATACCTTTTGATGAACGGTTTTTCCGTATAATAAACATAAAAACAAAGAGTCATTATCCCGAAAAAAGCACTTAACAAATCTCTCCGTTTAGCAATCCAGGCAACGCATTCCACATGAAGAGGATGCAACGCGAAAACCGCGGCAACAAAAGCACTTCGCCAGATTGCGCCTGTCATGCGTTTAAACAGCCAGAACAGCAATACAGTGGACAACATATGCAGAATGACATTGATAACATGATAACCGCCGGCGTTAAGACCGAATAGATAATAATCCAGCATTAGGGAAAGCCATGTTACGGGATGCCAGTATTGTCCATGAGTCGAGCTAAACGCCCAGCGCAATTCTTTCAGTGTAATTCCGGACTGGATATGACTGTTCTGCGTAACATAAATTGTATCATCAAGACTGATAAAGTCATATTGATTCACCTGCCCAAAAACTGCAACTGTGGCGAATATTAAAATGGCATAGATGACTAATATCTGTTTATTAGGATTAATATTTTTCATGTTGTCACGAGATAAATTTTTATATCATATATTGAACCCAAGTTCAGCAGCTTTTTGATAACTTCCTGTCCAAATTATGCGGGGATCATAGGATCATAGGGTCACCCATTAAAAGGCACCTGATCTTTCATGATATGATAAGCCGCCCTGGCCAGTTTGTGAGCCGAGGCATTGGGGGCAGAGGGGAGACGCCCTTCAAATTGTAACATAATGTGGGACAGAGGGACGCTGTTAACTTATTAACTTTCTCCTCTGAAAAGAACAAGGGATTATGCATTTTTAAACAAGATTAAATGCGGTATTAACACATAAAGAATGCGATATTTTCTTTACTGAGCGTCTTTTATCAGCATCGTCGCCGTGTCAAGAAGCAAATCATTTTTCGCGGAGTCTTTTGATTTTCCTTTGAGGGATTTAATGTAAACCTCGTCGCCTTTGGTCGCCAGTTGAACGATTACATCGAACAAATCCGCCACATGTAAAAATGAAAGAGGCAGGCCATTTTCCTGTGGTGGTTCGTGACGGTGCGTATGCACCGTAAACCAAAGGCGCATGGAATATTTATTGGCCAGTTCTTTTAATTGCACAAGCTGCCCTCTTCCCGCATCATCAAATTTAAAGCCATCAATAATGACGGTGTTTGGCTTGAAAATATTTTGTTCCATTAAATCGGTCAAACGCTCCTCCAGTTTCGGTGCGCTGAAGCCTTCCACCTTGAAAGTCATGATAAAACGATACGGCTGAATTTTATCCCAGTATTCATTCCCGTCAGGAATACCGAATTTTTCAGCAATGTCATGAAATATTTCCTGATACCATAAATCAACCTTGCTCACCGCGTCATTGAGGCTGACATGCAAAACAGGCTGCTCGCGCAACATCATGTTTAAAGCTAGTTGAACAAGCAGAGCGGTCTTCCCTACCCCGGCATGAGCTAGAACAGCGCCGAAACCTCCGACAGGTAAAATGTCTTCGTCGTCATAACCAAGATTGACAAGCGGATTGCGGTAAATCATTTCTTTTTTCATCATGATGATATCCTTATAAGTTAAATGAATAACATTATTTTCTTTTTTCAGGGCAACGCTGATTGTGTACATTTAAATTATGCGGCCGATTTCTTATTCTGAGCAACATCCAGAGCAATTTTTTCCGCTATGGACTGCGGTACCTGACGGTACAGGGCAAATTCCATGGTAAACTGCGCTTTCCCCTGCGTGGCGGAACGAAGGATGGTCGAAAATCCAAACATTTCCGCAAGCGGTACCTGCGCTTCAATCACGCACATGACATCTTCATCCTGAGAGCCGATAATCATGCCTCGTCGCTGATTGAGAAGTCCCATAACAGGCCCCTGAAATTCCACCGGAGTTTCCACGACTACCTTCATTATCGGTTCGTGTATAACCGGTTTTGCCCGAAGATATGCTTCCTTGAACGCGCCTCGCGCCGCCGCCTGAAAGGCCATATCCGAAGAATCCACCGCGTGCGATGCGCCGTCATTGATGACAACCTTCACACCGGTCACCGGGAATTCCAGTTTCGGTCCCTTGGCCATGCTCTGTTTGAATCCTTTTTCGCAGGCCGTAATATATTGCGAGGGAATCGCCCCGCCGAATATTTTATTTTCAAAAATAAATTCAGCATCAGAAATCGGTTCCAGATAACCCGCCACGCGTCCGAATTGCCCCGCGCCGCCCGTCTGTTTCTTATGCGTGTAGTTAAACTCGGCGCGCTGGGTAATGGTTTCGCGATACGCTACACGGGGATTGCCCGTCGTAACATCAGCGCCGTATTCACGACGCATTCTTTCCACATAAATATCCAGATGCAGCTCGCCCATGCCCTCAATGATCGTATCGCCGGTTTCGTTATCGACAAACGTTTTAAAGGTCGGATCTTCCTTGGCAAATCTATTGAGCGCCTTGGCCATAGCCATCTGCGATTTGTTATCTTTGGGCACGATAGCCAACGATATAACAGGTTTGGGAACATACATCGAAATCATGGTTAAATTCACTTCCGGAGACGTGAAGGTATCTCCCGAAGAACACTCGATTCCGAATAAAGCACCTATGTATCCGGCACGCAGATATTCGACATCTTCCATTTGATCGGCGTGCATGCGCACCAGACGCCCTACCTTCACCTTTTTGCCTGTGCGGACGTTGACGATTGTCGAACCTTTTTCCAAGGTTCCCTGATAAACACGGATGTATGTCAACTGACCGTACTGGCCGTCCTCCAGTTTAAAGACCAAAGCAACAATCGGTTTTTCCGTATCGTTGCTGAGCACGACCGTTTCTTCGTTATTGTCCATGTCAATTGCCACATTTTCTATCTCGGACGGACAGGGCAGAAGATAGGTAACGCCATCAAGCATCGGCTGAACGCCTTTATTTTTATAAGCGGAGCCCATGTAAACGGGCGTTATTTCTCTTTGCAAAGTACCTTTGCGCAGTGCCTCGTAAATCATCTCGGAAGATATTACACTTTCATTTAAGATTGCTTCCGTCAATTCATCGGAAAATAACGATGCTGCATCAATCAGTTCTTCCCGCCTCCCTTTTGCTTCTTCCAGAAGATTTTGCGGAATTTCCGCCTCGCGAACAATTTCGCCGTTGCTGCCATCGAAGTAAAGAGCCTTCATGGCCACTAAATCAACAACGCCTTGCACTTCGTTTTCCAGACCGATGGGAATCTGCATCGCCACGGCATTGTGCCCCAGTTTTGATTTCAACTGACCGATGACACGGAAGGGGTTGGCACCGCTGCGATCGCATTTATTGATAAAAGCAATGCAGGGAACCTTGTACCGTTTCATCTGACGGTCAACGGTGATGGACTGTGATTGAACGCCGCCAACGGCGCATAAAACCAAAATAGCTCCGTCTAAGACACGCAAAGAGCGTTCCACTTCGATGGTGAAATCAACATGACCCGGTGTGTCTATGATATTTACTTCATGGCCCTTCCACTCACAATACGTGGCCGCCGAAGCAATCGTAATGCCGCGTTCCTTTTCCAGTTCCATGGAATCCATCGTGGCGCCGACTCCGTCTTTACCCTTGACATCATGAATGGCATGAATCCTTTTCGTATAGTAAAGAATTCTCTCGGTAAGCGTGGTTTTCCCCGAATCAATATGAGCGCTTATACCGATATTACGAATTTTCTGATCATCGATTTTCATTACACTTTCCTTTTTATTCTATTGCATATATAAGAAACCCCCTCTGGGTTAATCTCTTCCAGATGGGGTTTCCACCATAAACGAGCATTTGTGAGGGTGGCTTAATACATGTTGCGGCGCAATATGTCAAGTTATTATTTAATATAGGAAAAATAGTAAGAAAGCTTGTATATTACAGTTAAACGTGCTAATCAGCTTTTCAGCATAATTTATTGAATTATAAAGGTGTTCTAGATGTTTGATGAAATAATGCCTCACCTCTACCGGATTATCATCCCATTGCCCAACAGTCCGTTGAAAGAATTGAATTCGTATGTCATGAAAGCCGATGACCGCAATCTGATTATTGACACCGGATTCAACCGCAATATTTGCTTTGAAGCCATGCAGAAAGGATTGCATGATTTGGATATCGATTTGAACAAAACAGATTTTATGCTGACGCACATGCACTCGGACCACACGGGACTGGTTTCCCGATTATTTACCGATACCAGCAAGGTTTACATCAGCAGAATCGACTCTCTCGTATTTAACGAAAACATCGACTGGTCGGCAATGTTGGAGTACGCCATGCATAACGGTTTCGAACTGGAAGAACTTATCAGGGCCGCCGAAAGCCACCCCGGATTCAAGTACAGACCGAAAAAAATCCCCGAATTCAGTCTGCTTGATAACGATGATATCTTACAAATCGGCGACTACCGCCTTAAATGCCTGCTGACACCCGGACATACTCAAGGCCATATCTGTCTCTATGAAGAAGAAAAACAACTATTTTTCTCCGGTGACCACGTCCTCTACGATATAACGCCTCATATCGAGTCGTGGTCTTACGAAGTAAATTCCCTTAAAAACTATATAGAGAGTCTGAACAAGGTGAGGAATCTTCCTGTAAAATTGGTTCTTCCGGGACACCGAAATTTCTTCACCGATCTTGCGGGAAGAATAGATGAATTGAAAAATCATCACGAAATCAGAGCTAATGAAGTACTTGAGGTTTTGGGCAAAAACACTTTGAGCGCCTATGATATTGCTGCAGGCATGACCTGGGATATCGACTGCGACAGTTGGGAGCAATTTCCCATAACCCAGAAATGGTTTGCCGTCGGCGAAGCCATCGCTCACCTGCTTTATCTGGAAAGTGAAGGACAAGTCAAAAGACTCAAGGGCGAGAAAACCGACACATACACAGCATTATAAAAATCAAACCGTTTATCATGAATGATCATGATATGGTTTCACAAGAGCATAATAAGTTGGAAAGATAATTATTAATCGGATGATATGATAGACAAAGACCTTATCAAAACATACAGATTATTTCTCAAGGACAGCATCCGCAAGGCCATTGATTTCTCGCAAGTGGATCAGAGCCTTGGCATTCATCCTCCTCCCATTGAAAAACCGTATTCAAAAGATGCCAAACGTATTGATCTGGTTCAATGGAATCAACTAAAAAATATCCGCAAGATCGAATTAAAAACAGCTATTGAGAATCGTGAAAGCATACGATCTTATCGTAATCAACCTTTATTGATTGAAGAATTATCTTTTCTCTTATGGTCAACTCAGGGCGTCAGACAAAAACGTGATGAAGGACATGCGTTAAGAACCGTTCCTTCCGCGGGCTGCCGCCATGCTTTGGAGACATATTTATGTATTCTGAACGTTCAGGACATTGAACAGGGAATCTATCGCTACCTGCCGCTTGAACATCAACTCTTGCAGGAGTTTACCGAAGACAATCTGAGCAAAAAAATAACTCAGGCTGCTTTTGGTCAAAGCTATCCCGGAGAGGCGGCCGTCACCTTCATCTGGACAGCTATACCTTATAGAATGGAATGGCGTTACAGCATTGCCTCACACAAGGTCATTGCCATTGATGCCGGTCATGTCTGCCAAAATCTTTATCTTGCCTGTGAAGCGATCGGGGCCGGTACCTGTGCCATAGCCGCTTATGATCAGGAGAAAATGGACAAACTTCTACGCCTTGACGGGCAGGATGAATTTACCATATATCTTGCCTCTGTCGGCAAAAAGCGCTAAAGCAAGCATTCCGTAGTGCTTAAAGATCAGATTGGATACCTATTATTAAATAATTAAATAAGTTAGCGCATATTTAAAAGTTTGGGAAATAGTTCACTGCGGTTTTTAATGCCGATGATACGAAAGATTTCTTTCTGGTGGTCTTTTACGGTGTATTCAGAGATACAAAGTTTGCTGGCAATTACCCTGTTTGAATCTCCTGCTGCAGATAAAATGGCTATTTCCTGCTGTCTGGGAGTCAATGGAAATTGTTTAAGTTTCGCCTTCACAAATTTGTAATCTTGGAGAGTTATTTTATCTAATTTATCATGCTTAAAATTTTTCATTTTTATTTCGTGATTGGATACATCAGATACCACAGACACAAAGAAAGTTTTCCCTCTCATCTTGATAGGAAATGAATAAAGTAAAAATTTTATATTCATTTTATTCTTGATCTTAAGTTCAACCGGGAAACTTTTAACAAATCCTCGTTTGCCTATTTCATCAACAAGTAATTTTCTTTGCTCTGCCGAAAATAATCCGAGTTCCGTTGATGTACGTCCTATTATCTTTTTACGCTGCAACCCAAAAAAATTAACAACAGATTCATTTACCTCAATACAAGCGCCATCCTTAGCCCTGGTGATAGCCATAGGAAACGGCGATTTCATGAATGATTTTTTGATCAAGTCTTTTACAGAAGTTTTTACTGTTCCCTTAACGCGTTTCATAGCCATAATTATATTTTCCTCTTTAATAATTATATTAAATATTAATAATAATTCAACCCCCCTCTTTAGAGGGATATAGGGGTTGACTGATTTTAAGAAATATTATAGGATGTAAATATAAATTAATTAATCTCCATGATCATTATTAATTAATAATATATAATGAAAGGATTCCCTCAATGGAACAGAAAGCAGAATATCAAATCTCGTCATCTATGAAAGAAGGGATTCTTGAAATTATTCTAACCGGTGAAGAATCTCAGAGCACTTTTGCAAAAATGAAAAATGAAATAGACAACATCATTATAAATAGTGTCGCAAAGAATGTATTAATAGATTGTCATGCTCTTAAAGGACGTTTAGGTATTACAAAAACCTATGAGCGTGTCAGGAGTCACCCTCCTGAAGTTTATAAGGTTAACATAGCCCTTGTAGACCTTCCTGAGCATGCGGATTATCAAAATTTCCATGAAACGACAGCGCTCAATGCCGGTATGAGATTCAAATGGTTCACCGATACGGAAGCCGCGAGGGCCTGGCTCAAGAGCAAGTAAAAAAAATGCTTTATTATTTTGGGGGTGTGTAATCGTAAAATCCCTTGCCGCTCTTCATTCCTATCTCGCCTCGATCCACATACTTTTTCAACAAGTCAGCACTCATCTGCGCGTTTGAATCATTACGTTTTCGCGCCCAGAAATCGGTAATTCTCCATACTGTCTCCAGACCGATGTAATCCATCATTTCGAAAGGACCGACTGGCATGGCAGTGATTTCTTTCCAGGAACGATCAACATCTTCGGGAGACGCGATGTCCCGCGAAACTAAATTCAGCGCGGCGAGAAGCCACGGATTGAGAAGCGAGTTAAATAAGTAACCTGCCTTCTCATGTTTTAGAACAATGGGCGAATGTCCGATCAGCTCGCTGAAACGTCGTACGGTTTCCACCGCTTCGGCAGAAGTACCGGAATGCCCCATGACATCCACCAGCTTGAAACCCGGATGAAAATGAAAGGCAAGAAAGCGGTCGGGTCTGCCGGTTTTATCAGCATACATCGACGGCACCAGCGACGATGTATTGGTGGTAAAAATAGTTCTCTCCGGACATACTTTATTGAGTTTTCCAAAAAGCTCTCCCTTTATGTCCGGGTCCTCCGGAACAGATTCGCTGACCAGATCGACATCCGCTCCAGCCACGGATAAATCTGTCGTGGTGTAGATATTATATTTGAAGAATTCGATTTTCTCTTTTGGTATCATACCGGCCGCCGCCATTTTATCGATTTTTTTGATCATGCTTTCCTTCGCCTTGGCCAGAAACTCATCCTTAATGTCATATAAGACTATTGCAAAGCCGTTTGTTACGCAGGAAAGGCCAATGCTCTGCCCCATGGTCCCTGCGCCGGCAATCAGTATCTTCTTAATATCTTCAGCTTTCATGACGTTCTACTCCCAGAGACACTTTTAAATGATTATAATAGCGAATATAAAAATGGCAATGTATTTCAAGAAAATAAGTTTTTTAAATCACAATTTATTTTCCTTACTGTTACGATATGCATCAGAAATATTGGCACAATAAATCAACAGCACAAAGATAATTATAGAAAATATCACTAATAAATCTATTTGATCATATTCAGTACTTCTATTTACGATACTTCTTATCGGATAAATTAACATCAACGTAAAAAATAATAAAGTAGCACTGAAATATGTCGCTTTCAATATTTGACGATTATAAAATTGACCTAAACCGGGAAAAATTGCAGAAAGTATCGGAGCTATATATTTCGAAGATGTTGTTTTTCCTCTCCAGCCGGGATGTATCGCTTTGAATGTTAATTTTTGCTGATCAACTCGAGAATCAATAAATTCTCCTTTCAAACGATTCTCTTCCAGAAAAGATTTTATTTTTTCTAATATCTGATTTTGCGCTAGATAGAAGACCATTTCTTTAGATCCAATGCCCTCATCTACTAAAATGCGTAATATAAATAAATTATAGTTTGTAAACCTGTCCAGAAATCGCAAGAGTCTTGTTGCTTTTTCAATAGATACATTCTTAACATTGCGGTATCCATAATGCGAAAAGTTAGTAATAGTGAACCGCGATATATTGCCAATAGTATCAAATAAAAGTAATTGACGATCAGTGAGAATAAACAATGTGTATTTCCCAGCTGTTTGTCTCGCTTGCAGCGTTGTGCATCCTAAAATAATTTCATCCGTTTTAAGAACCTCTCTAAGTTTAAGCGAAATTACTTTGAGCATCTTTTCAATAATTGGGCGACGAGCAATCACCAAGTAGTTGCTAGCCACCATTAATCTCAACGCATAATTAAACGCACTCATAAAGAGTAATAAAATAATTAAGAAAATTGTTAATATCAACGGTATAGTAATCATATCCCGAGGCAAGAATATGTTAATAATGTTCAGATTACTAAAAACAATGAAAATAAAACTAAGGATAACAATCGAAATAATCATTTTTTTCTTATCCTCCTGCACTGCCCAGATAGCTTCGGGAGGAACAAGAGATTTTATGTCAATGGCCTCAACGACTTTCACTTCCCGATAGCGCTGTTTCATAAGAAGAATTGCCACAGGAATAAATAAAATGATTAGAGAGATTAGAGCGATTAAAGAAATTTTTTCATAATATTTTTGCTTCTGCGCGTCGGCGGTTCCTAACTTTTCCATTTCTTTGCTAAATACCCCGACATAAGACATGTTCGCTATATTAAAGAGATGAATTTGCCTGGTCTCTTCATCGGTTACGACAATTCTATCTTCCCATGAAGACACATCGACTGGTTTTTTTAATTTTTCAGGAGGTTTAAGTTCGCCCGCGAACTGTCCCTGCTCATCGTTAACAATAAG
>DJVN01000060.1 GCA_002441205.1 Syntrophaceae bacterium UBA6255
TGGCGGGGGTGGAAATGCTTTTTTGTTTGAATCCTCCCCCGTCGCTTCGCGACACCCCCTCTGGAGGGGGATAATATTTATTTCATCCAATCTTCACCTGCTTCCGGCAGTAATCGCGGAAATTGTTCACGGCGATGAAAAATTCCCGCATCATGATGACCCACAGGTAACGGCCATACGGGGTCAAATGCAGATAGGGAGGAAAATAGCGGAACCCTCTGACGATTTCAAAGGCGGCAATTTCCTTCCACATGGTTTTTAAAAATTTACCGTCATATTTTTTCTGCATGGCCGCGATATCCAGTTTTGTGCTGAACAGCTTCATTAAAAAATCGTAACGCATCTGATCGGCATTATCGAACTTGCGGGAAGCCTGCAGAGGCAGAATTCCTTTTTCCAGAGAGGCAATGTATTCGGCGATGTCAAAAGTATTGGAATAACAGATTCCGTGCAGATAGCCGATAGCGCCGCTGCCGAGGCCCGCGTATTCTTCGTAATCAACAACATATTCATCAATCAATGATTCTTTGCGCGAAAAGCACCAGGCCGAAGAAAAATCATAATTTTTCTCCAGACGCCTTACGATCAGCTTGTAGAGTTTTTCTTCGCGTTTGAAATCAACTTCTCCCATGGTATTTTTCATGATATCCCGCGTCAGGTCGGAAATCATCAACGGATAAAAGGTGGTTTGTTCTATGTTCAATTTCAACAAAACTGCCAAATCATCTTCCAGCATTTGGGGCGTTTGGCCGGGGAAATTAAAAATCATATCGGCGTTTAAGGTGTCAAAACTGCCTTGGGTTTTTTTAAGCCTTTCCGCGATAACTTCACCGGAGCCGTATTTTTCGTAACGTCCGATTTTCTTAAGCATTTCATCGTTGAAGGTTTGCACGCCCACGGAAAGTCTCTTGACGCCGCATCGCTGTAAAACCTCAATATTTTTTGTGGTTAAATGATTGGGATTTGTCTCGACCGATATGTCTTTGATAGAGAAAATTTCCCGCGCCAGATTCAGCGTTTCGGCCAGTTCATCAATCAGCACGGTCGGCGTGCCGCCGCCGACGTAAATTCCTTCGAATTTATAATCTTTTTCCTGATAAATTTTAATTTCCCGGCGCAGAGCCTGAAAACATTTCCGGGCAATTGATTCGTCAAATTTTATCCTGTGAAAAGAACAATAGGGACAGAGCTCTTCGCAAAAAGGAACGTGCAGATAAAGAAGGCGCGGCTTGTCATCTCTGCAGGCGGTGATATCCAGCAGGATGGTGTTTTCGAAATTCAACGAACGGGCGAATTCCCTTTTCGCGATTCTGGTAACTATTTGATTAATCAAAAGCAAGTCTCCACAAATAAGTTTTTAAAAAAGCTGGCTTTTATGTTGTTTAGCAAAATATATACGCTGATTGCAAGCTACAATTATACCAATTATCTTCAGATATTAATGATATAATCCTACGTAGATTAGCATGTCATACCGCAGCGATTTACTCATTATCCCCCTACGCTCCGCTTCGGGGATAATTCGACTTGCAAATTTTACTACGCTACGCTTGTAAAATTTGAGTCTCATTACTTGAAATAACGAAGAATAGGTGATAAATGACCTCACAAGATAATTTTTGAGTAAAATTTATGTCCACAAAAAGAGTTTTAGCATTATGGAATGAAGAGGGCGTAGATGCCAAGGATACTTCTGTGTTAAGGAAGAAATCCGTTGAATTGCCCGTTCCCTTGGATAAAGAAGGGCGTGAAATTGTTCAAACTCTCATAGATGCTTTCATGGCAAGAGATGATGCCTCGGGATTGGCCGCGCCGCAGATCGGCATAAACAAAAGAGTGATTGTTTTCCGTGCCAAAATTCCTGAGGATGGTCAGAAGAAAATAAAGGATATCAGTGATATAGAAGTGCTTATTAATCCGCGGATTACCCAGGAACGCGGCGAAAAAGTAACCGCGGCTGAAGGGTGCCTTTCCTGTCCCGATGTTCAGGTTGAGGTCAGCCGCTTTCCGGAAATAAAAGTTCGCGCCCTGGATGCCAAGGGGGGTAAAGTTAACAAGAAATATCTGGATTTCATTGCCCGCGTTATCCAGCACGAAGTTGATCATCTGGACGGCAAACTGATTGTTGATTATGGGGACATTTATTATCCCAAAAGCAAACAACTGTTTTTTGAGAAACTGTTTAAGGAATAGTGAAACCCAAGTTCTAGAAGCGCAGCGCACTGGAACTTGATGGTTGAACTATCCCAGGAGCGTAGCGACGCGGGATTTGGGACTCGTTGGCAACAGGAAGCGTTCAATGAATGAAACAAAATTTTCGTGATTCATTCTTGAAATATATTTTTACTTATAGTAGCTTCTTCAACAACAATCAGGACAGGTGAAATTGATATATTTCTCCGCGAAAGTTTTCACCGGAAAAGGCAGCTTCATGCTAAAAATCCAATGCTCCAAGTGCAATAAATCGTTTTTGATGAATGACTGGTTGAAATA
This sequence comes from Syntrophaceae bacterium UBA6255, assembly GCA_002441205.1. Classification (GTDB taxonomy): domain Bacteria; phylum Desulfobacterota; class Syntrophia; order Syntrophales; family Smithellaceae; genus Smithella. The sequence goes on from DJVN01000060.1 coordinate 2,494, forward strand.
GAATTGAAAAAGACGCCACTATATGAAAAACACGTTGCCTTGAAGGCCAAAGTCATTGATTTTGGCGGTTGGGCCATGCCTGTTCAGTACACCAATGTCATCGATGAACACCGAACAACCAGAAGCGCGGCAGGGCTTTTCGATATCTGTCACATGGGAGAAATTGAAGTAAAGGGACCGCAGGCGCTTGATCTTTTGCAACTGGTTTTGACCAGAAATCTGGCGGATCAGGCTATCGGGCAGATTAAATTATCCGCTCTGCTGAATGAAGAAGGCGGTATCATTGATGATTTAACCGTGTATAGAATGGATGAAGATTTCTATCTGCTGGTTACCAACGCCGCGCCCAAGGATAGGGATCTTTATTGGATTAAAAAGATTCTCGAAGAAAGAAAATTTGACTGCCATTTAAAAGACATCAGTGATGAAACGGGCAAACTGGATTTGCAGGGGCCGCGCTCTGAAGAGATTTTGCGGAAAATTTCAGACGCCGATTTGAAGAATATGCGTTTCTATCATTTCTGCAAAGCTCAGGTTGCGGGATTTGAAGCAATCATTTCCCGCAGTGGCTATACGGGAGAGGACGGATTCGAGATTTACGCGTTGGGCACCGTGATCGGACAAATCTGGGATAAGTTAATGAACGTAGGCGCTGATCTGGGTTTGAAACCTTGTGGTTTGGGCGCGCGCGATACCTTGAGACTGGAATCGGGTATGATGCTCAATGGTCAGGATATGGACGAGTCGATAAGTCCGCTGGAAGTACCATACGGCTGGATTGTTGATCCAAACAAGGAATTTATCGGATCTGTTCCTCTGAGGGCAAAAAAAGATTCCGGTATCAGAAAAAAGCTGGTAGGATTGGAAATGACCGGACGAGGCATTGCCCGTCATGGTTACACGGTTTTTAAAGGCGGAAAAGAAATCGGCATTGTGACATCAGGGACTTTTTCGCCGACATTGAACAAGGCAATCGGTATGGCGTTTGTTGATATTGATTGCAGCGTGCCGGACACTCAAATTGAAATTGCGATTCGTGATACGATGGCTGCGGCGAAAGTGGTTAAACTCCCTTTTTATAAGCGGGAGAAGAGGTAATGTATAAAGTATATTAAAACGGTCAGCGAAATAATGAGCTGCCGGCCTGACGTACACGTGCAGGGTGCCATTAGACGTTTGAAATAACAAGAAGGAGGGGCATTATGGCCAAGCCAAATCCGGATGACAGATATTATTCCCGCGACCATGAATGGGTCATCTACTACAGTGACGGAACCGCAGTTCTCGGCATAACCGATTACGCTCAGGAAATGCTGACGGATATTGTTTTTGTTGATTTGCCTGAAGTTGGCAGGCAAGTTGTGCCGCATGCCACGGTGGCTGTAGTCGAATCTGTCAAGTCTGTATCGGATGTGTTTTCCCCGGTCAGCGGGGAAGTGATTGAAGTGAATTCGGCACTGGAAGAAACTCCGGAATTGATCAATCAGGATGCTTTTGGCGAGGGCTGGATTGTGAAAATGCTTTTATTCAATCCGGATGAACTCAATATGCTGCTTACCGCGGCTGATTACGAAGAAATGCTCAAAGAGGAAAAAGAATAAAGAAAGAAAAAATAATCATGGATTACTGTCCACACACTTCCGATGATATTGCTCAAATGCAGTCTGTTATTTGTATCTCAAGTCTCGATGAGCTTTTTGCCGATATTCCGGAAAAATTCAGATTAAAACAGATGCCGGATATTCCTGAGGGATTATCCGAACAGCAGGCGTTGGCGGTCATGAGCGACGTTGCCGCAAAAAATAGACTGCCGCGATTGACCTTGACGGGAGCTGGAGCTTATCATCATTACATTCCAGCGGTGGTCGGCCATATCGTCGGACGGGCGGAATTTTATACGGCTTATACTCCTTATCAGGCTGAAATCAGCCAGGGAATCCTTCAGGCAATCTATGAATATCAGACGATGATTGCCCGTCTGACCGGCACCGAACTAGCCAACGCTTCCATGTATGACGGCGCTTCCGCGATGGCCGAGGCCGCGGTGCTTTGCGCGAAAATGTCCAATCGAAATAAAATTATTGTTGCCCGCTCTGTGCATCGTGAATACCGGCAGGTTTTGCGGACATACTGCTGGGCGAACGGCTATACGATTGTTGAATTGCAGTACGCGCCATCCGGTCAAATTGACCTGGAGGCTTTGCAGCGAAAACTTGATGACCAGGTTGCCGCGGTGATAGTACAAAGTCCTAATTTATTCGGCGTCATCGAAGACATCGCCCCTGCGGTTGACGCCGCTCATCAGAAGGGAGCATTGCTGGTGGCCGGTTTTACGGACGGGACTGCGCTGGGCATTCTGAAACCTGCGGGAGCCCAGGGCGCTGATTTTGTCGTGGGCGAAGGTCAGAGTTTCGGCAATGCTCTGAATTATGGAGGACCTTATCTGGGCATCTTTGCCGCCCGGGAGAAATTCATGCGCCGGATACCCGGAAGACTGGTCGGTGCAACGGTGGATAAAAAAGGTCGGCGCGGATTTGTGCTGACGTTGCAAACCCGCGAGCAGCACATCCGCCGGGAAAAGGCCACTTCCAATATTTGTTCCAACGAAGCGCTCTGCGCGCTGGCGGCAGGCGTGTATCTGGCCGCTCTGGGAAAGAATCTTAAAAAACTTGCCGAACTCAATGTTTATAAAGCTCAATACCTGAAACACAAACTGCTGGAACTTCCGGGATGGAAAAAAGTATTTTCTGCACCTGCGTATAATGAATTTGTTCTGCGTTGTCCCGATGCCAAAAAGGTTAATGAAAAGCTGAAACAAGAAGGAATCATCGGCGGGTATGAACTGCACCGGGATTATCCTGAACTGGAAAACACTCTGCTCTTTTGCGCCACAGAAATGATTTCCAAAGAAGATATGGATAAGGTTGTGGCAATATTGAAGTAAAAAATCGGTTCGTCATACCGGTCGTAGATGACCTCCAGGTTACGAAGGCCGGTATCCAGAGTTTCTTGTTTAGAACAAATTCTAATTTCTGGATTCCCGATCACCCAGCATACGCTGGCAAAGAGCCGGGAATGACAAAATATAAGAGGTCATTTATGGAGTTGATATTTGAAATAAGCAAACCCGGACGCGTTGCCGCGGATGTTCCAGCAAGCGATGTACCCGCTGTTAATATTGAGGAGATAATCGGCAGTAAATATCTGCGTGATGAGCTTGATTTGCCGGAAGTTGCGGAAATTGATCTGGTCCGGCACTACACTAATTTATCACGGCGCAATTTCGGCGTTGATCTTGGCTTTTATCCGCTGGGTTCCTGCACAATGAAATACAATCCCAAAGTCAACGAAAATGCCGCCGCCTTGCCCGGTTTCACCGGATTGCATCCCTATGCTGATACGGAGTCCGCGCAGGGTAATCTGCAATTAATATATGAGATGCAGAAATATTTATGCGGCATTTTCGGCATGGCGGAATTTACGCTCCAGCCGGCGGCAGGCGCGCACGGCGAACTCACCGGCGTCATGATGATTAAGAAATATTTTGAAAAGAAAGGTCAGAAACGCAAAATCATTTTGATTCCGGATGCCGCTCACGGTACCAATCCGGCATCGAGCGCTCTTTGCGGTTTTGAGATAATGGAGCTTAAGTCCAACAGCGAAGGGGGCGTGGATATCGACCATCTGGAATCTCTGATGACGGAAGACGTGGCCGCCCTGATGCTGACCAATCCCAATACGCTGGGGCTTTTTGAACGTAATATTGAAAAGGTTGCCGCAATCGTTCACGGAAAAGGCGGGCTGCTCTATGGTGACGGCGCCAATGCCAACGCTTTTTTAGGCAAAGCAAGACCAGGCGATCTGGGTTTTGATGTTATCCAGCTCAATTTGCACAAAACCTTTTCCACACCGCACGGTGGCGGCGGACCCGGCAGCGGTCCCGTTGGGGTAAGCAAGGATCTGGTCGACTTTCTTCCTATCCCCCGTATTGTTAAAAAAGATGAACAATATACCTGGACGGAAAAGTTTCACGACACTATCGGCCGTGTCCGTGCTTTTTACGGCAATTTCAATGTGATTGTGAAAGCCTATGCCTATATTCGCTCCATCGGTGCGGAAGGTTTGAAACGCGCTACCGAAATGGCTGTGCTCAACGCCAACTACATCAAGGAAAGACTGAAACCATCTTTCGATTTGCCTTACGACCGCATCTGCATGCACGAGTGTGTTTTCTCCGGTAATCGGCAGGTTGCCGAAAACGGGGTGCATACCAGTGACATTGCCAAAAAACTGATTGATTACGGTTATCATCCGCCGACGATTTATTTCCCGCTCATTGTGCATGAAGCCATCATGATTGAACCCACCGAAACGGAAAGCAAAGAAACTCTGGATACTTTTTGTGATGCCATGATTGCCATAGCCAAAGAGTCCAAAGAAAATCCTGAAGGCGTGAAAAACGCTCCGGTGACAACGCCGGTGGGCCGGCTCGATGAGGTGCTTGCCGCCCGCAAACCGGATGTATGCTGGAAAAGGTGATACTATAGGGCTGTTGAAAAACACTCATACCCTGAAGGGCACCATGGTCTGCTGCGTTGCGCTGCAAACCGTACTGCTCAACGTATGTAAATATACGCCTCGCGGTTCGGATTTTTGCGCGCCTTGCATCTGAATATTTTTGAACAGCCCCACTAATCTCAACTTTACGCTTCCCGCAAGGAGCTTGACTTTTTTTCTAAATATAACTTTATGAACGAACGTCAAAGTGCCAAACAAATCCTGCACAAGCCTCACTGGTTGAAAGTCCGGCCACCTTTCTCCAGAGAGTGCCGTAATATAAAATCAACTCTGGCCAATTTAAAACTACATACCGTTTGTCAGGAAGCGGCCTGCCCCAATATGTCCGAATGCTTTGCCTTGGGCACGGCCACATTTATGATTGTGGGCAATATCTGTACGCGCGACTGCCTTTATTGCAATGTTGCACACGGCAAACCATTGGCTATTGACGAGAACGAAATTAATCATCTGATTGACGCTGTGCGCAAAATGAAACTCGAATATGTTGTGATTACGTCAGTGACCCGTGATGATTTGCCGGATGGCGGAGCACAGGTGTTTGCCGATTGCGTCAACAGGTTGCGTGAAGAAATTCCTTCCTGTAAGACAGAAGTATTAATTCCCGATTTTCAGGGGAGTCCTGAAGCTCTTCAAAAAGTTTTTGAAGCCAGCCCCGATGTCATCAATCATAACATGGAAGTTGTAAAATCAATGTTCGCGCAATTGCGGCCGCAGGGGAATTACGATATTTCGCTGAAAGTTCTCAAAAATATAAGTTCATCTTCCGTTATTTCCAAAAGCGGTTTTATGATAGGATTCGGTGAGAGCCGTGAGGATATTCTGCGATTGATTGATGATCTGGCAGCAGTATCCTGCGAGCGCCTGACCATCGGGCAATATCAGCAGCCGACACTGAAGCACTGGCCGGTAGCGAAATACTATCACCCGGATGAATTTGCCGAATTCAAAGAAATTGCTTATCAGAAAGGTTTCCAATATGTGGAGGCAGGGCCGCTGGTGCGCAGTTCCTATCACGCGGCAAAGGCAGGATGATTGAAGTGTCTTCGAGAGCATGGAGGATTGTGATATGTCACCATTAAGTATAGTTGATACTGTTGTGATTTTAACAATATGCTATGAATTAGTGACCCTTGCTGTTGCATATTACTTGGTTACGTTAGATATAAGGATTTTAAAAAAAGCAGAAAGAGTAGATCAATTGTGTAAATTAACATTTAAATTTGCCAGAAAACGCAATTTCAATAAAGGTATTATTCTGGGAGACCTAATGAAAAGGATTGAGAGGATCAAGAAATGTACCAAATTTGGGAAATGGTTTTTGTTATTAGAGATATTCTTTGTTAGTATTTATTTTATGCCTCCGCGTCCTGCTGTTATTCATATCAGCGAAAAGATAATATTAAGGCAAAATAGCATAAAGATGATGGACGATATAATGATTTTATGTGGAATATCTGCCTTTTGGGCTGTATATTACGTCAAGTTGATACACCAGAGAAATATTGTTGCTCATGAACAATTTTCTAGATTACTGTGAGAGATGATAAATTGATTAAACGAGTTGCGAAGTACCGACAGAATAAAATAAAAAAGGCAGTTGTGGTGACCGCAATAAAAGGAAGTGTTAGTCACCGCAAACAAATGGATATTATAAAGCTATTTGGAACTATTGATTTTGTTGATGATTACGATTATAAATCTGCGAGGCAATAACGCAGTTTTATTGAATCGAAAAGACATTACAACACTGCCCCGCGCAATTTTATAAATTATATAAGTGTCATTGCGAGTGGGTATTCGGGGGACAGTATACTTAATTAAAAAATACTGGATTGCCGGATCATCAGGCATTCGCCCGAGTTCCAGTCCGGCAATGACAATAATTTTTTCGTCCCTCCCTTGAGGGGAGGGATTTAGGGAGGGTGAAAAGTTAAAAAATACCCCTTCCCTTAGTCCCCTCTGCCCTAAAGGGCACCGTGGCCACAGGTGGCGGGGAAAAAAGTAGAGAGGTATTGATGTCTGAAAAATATGATTTGATAGTAATCGGCGGTG
>DJVN01000177.1 GCA_002441205.1 Syntrophaceae bacterium UBA6255
AAAAAACATAAAACGCTCCAGCAAGACGGCCAAACAGTAATGATATGGGTCAAAACGCCATACCGCATACGTTTCTTTATGCTTCCTTTTGTCCAAGCACACTGAAATCACTGTATATTGCCAATCTCTCATAAGTCGAAGAAGATCATTATCAAAAGACTCTCTAACAGCATTATCAGATAATGCTTCAAATGGTGGCTTATAGTTAATCATTTCCTTGCGATGGAAAATAATAGGCTCATCAGGATGGGCATAAAAATAAGACTGTTTTAACGCCTCCATTTGGGGATGCAAAGTTTTTGCAGCATATTCCAATTCTATAATCACCCCCGTAAGACTAAGAAATTGGTGATTCGGATTCTCAGAACTATCCAGATCGGGATTGCCGACTTCGTCAATGTATATCCGGTATTTCATTTACGCACCGTTTGCATTTTAGGTTCCGTCATTATTTCCCTCAATTTAAATCTTGGAACCGGAGGTAAATCGTCCTATCATATTATCGAATTCTTTTTCTATCTTCGCTTTAAAGTCGGATTCTATTTGATAGACTTCCGTGAACTCGGCAAAGGCCCAGCGGCCATATTGTCCATTGTTGTTGACACCGGGAATCCAGTAAGTATCCATTGTCGATTTCTTTTCCTTGGCGTCTTCGCGGCGATAACCTTTTATTTCAACAACCAGGTTGAGAAGGTCTTTATCGCCGCGGCCATCATCCACTTGCACGATAAAATCGGGAAGGTAGTTACGTGTTTCCGATGCGTAACGATAAGGAACTTCCAGTCCGAGATTATGATTTTTAACGTAAGATTTAACTTTCGGATGCGCTTCCGCCACACGGCAAAATTCCGCTTCCCAATCACTATCCAGAATAATCCAGTTTATATGGCAGCGCCGCGAGTCTGTTTCCCAGCGATCTGTTTTAGAAGTATTGAAATTGACATTCATGGTGGAGCCAACGGGGTTGTAAGAGTCGAGAACGGCCACTATGGGATGACTTCCCTCCAGAGATCGTGTGATGGCGGCAGTGATCTTTTCACAGGCCATGTCGGCAAGGTCTTGATACATAAGCTGCGCGGGATGTGTATCTCCTTTACAAATCAGGCAATTATCAAGCCATTCTTTGGTTATGCGTTTGAGTTGACCAAATAAATGCAGTCTGGGCTCTTCGCCGGGATCGCGGTACTTGGTGTAAATCAGTCGCTTGGTCAGATGAAATATCAGGGTGGAACGGCGCAGATCTTTAGTGTGAATGAGATTCAAGTCCACACCTTCGCCAATAATACCCTGATTTCTTGTATTTGTTGGGCCGACTAAATCTGGCGTCAAATCCAATTCGGAATCTTTATTGAATTTGGCGGTTACCTTTTCTTCCGGAAGCTCACAACGATAACCGGCAACACGGGGAAAACGAATTTCCAGATGATCGCGTTCCGGGCGAACAGCTTTAACGCGGATGGTTTCCCGCGGCGGCTGCGGCGGTGCCACTACCGGCTTAGCCGTGAAGTCAAAAGGAATGCCCAGTACATCGGCATATTCGACATTGAACAAACCATCATCATTGAGCTCATAGGACTGACGGCGGAGGGCGCGTCCAATTACTTGTTCGCATAAAAGTTGGGTGCCGAAAGCGCGTACACCTAAAACATGCGTGACGGTGTTGGCGTCCCATCCTTCTGTAAGCATTGATACCGATACAACACATCGGATGGAATCACCAAGGCGATCTTTTTTGCCGACGGTGTTCATGACTTCTCTCAGTAAATCTTGATCAGTGAGTTTGTCGGCCTGACTGCGGTCGCCTGTTCGTTCAATTATTTCCCGGCGGAAACGTTCGATTTCATCTTTGGCCATGGTGCGGAAGTTGTCGTCAAGGGCATCGCCGGATTCTAATTGTTCACTGTCTATCAGGAGCGTTTTTGGTCGGCCTAATTGATTGCCATATTCGTCATAGTTGGAAAACAGAGAAAACTTTCCCAGAAATGGCGGCGGCGTAACACCATTTTCTTTTGGCGGGTGTTCAAAACCAGCAATATAGTCATAAACCAACTTGGAAGTGGAGGTGTTGTTGCAGATGACTATAAAGCATGGCGGCAATTGCATGTGGTTTTCTTTCCAAAGATTATATGTCTTTTCATAATGGCCGTAAAGGGCTTCCAGTGCAGTTTGAAGCTGGGTGGGCAGTTTTAGTGGGTCAAGTTCCTTGGATTTGCCTCTGCCCTTTTTGGGCATGTACTTGCCAATATGCTCCCAGAGATTGCGAAACATCGGCATATCGCCGCCGGGAATATTATCTGCCACGGGAACGCGAGGTAGTTTGACAATGCCGCATTCAATAGCGTCCATCAGTGAAAAATCGCTCATCGTCCAGGGGAATAATGTGCCTTCGGCATAACCGGAACCGCGCAGAAAAAACGGCGTTGCCGATAAATCAATCACCTGGATCGCACCTATTTTTCGGGTAACTGTTTCTATACCATTTATCCAGAGCCGCGCGGCTTCGTTGTTGCTTTCAGCTTCCTTTTTATCGTCACCCTTGAGTTCTTCATCTTCGCCCTGTTCAGGTTTTTCTCTGTAGCAATGATGAGCTTCGTCATTCATGATCAGAATATTTTTCATCCCCATGAGACCCGGCATCACGCGCTGAAGCATTTGGCCTTCAGTTTCGAGTGTCTTGAGTTCTTCGCCGCCCCTTCCCTGAAGAAGCGCGCGTCCGCCTTTGGACAGTTCCAGCAGGTCACGTAGTTTAAAAGCATGGTAATTGGTTATTACTATCTTGGCGCGTTCCAGCTCGCGCAGCATATCATTGGGCACAAGCTCGCGGTTCTTATAGTAGCTGTCAGGATCATTAGGCTGGAGCACACGCAGGCGATCTTTAATAGTTATGCCCGGAGTGACTACCAGAAATCCACGAGTAAACTTTTTACTGTTGGGATGACGAACAGCATTGATAGTTTGCCAACAAATCAACATAGCCATGACTGTAGTTTTACCGGCGCCAGTTGCAAGTTTCAGTGCAAGTCTCATCAGGTTTGGATTGGCATAATTATTGGCATTGCCTAAATGTTCGAGAAATTCCTTACCTGCTTTCTCATTGGGGGCAACTTCGGTCAACCAGATGGCAGTTTCTACTGCTTCGATCTGGCAAAAGAATGGTCGATAAGCACTGAATTGATGATGACGCCAGTGTTGCAATAATCGGGCTGTTTCCGGCGTCACTTTCCAATCGCTGGGATTCGGAATGCTGCGCCATTTATCGACGTGATAACGCAAATTGTTAATAATCGGTGTGGGATCATATTGTTGCTTTTGCGAAGATAGCCCCTTGCCTTCATCAAATATTATATTTTGTTGTGAGGCTGTGGTTTTTCTTTTTTTAGGCTTGGGGATTGGTGTGATGTATTCGGCACGACGGCGTTTTTCTATAATCTGTTGCGTCGGCTGGCCTTGCTCATCAAGCTCCCAGTGCTGTTTTGGATATTCATATGGCGAATTTAGAATTGGTTTATCAAAAAAACGGTTTCCCATGTCGAGCTGTCTTCTCCTCAGCAGTTACAATTAATTTCCCAAAATGTACAAAGAAGTTACAGATCTAAATTGTGTGCTTTGAAACGCTCGGAAGTATACGAATATCCTTAATTTATGTCAATGGAATAATCGAGACCGGCATTCTCTGAAAAAAATATTAACGAGACCGTCTCGCGACCGCTTGCCTGTTACTGATTGACATACCCTTACAAATCACCTATGCTTTGTGCAATTTAAAAAAGGGTTTCAGTTGTTTATGGAATATAAAAATGTCGATGATGTTCAATCCAAACTGACCGAAGCCGGATACATTCCCTCCCGGGAAATTGCCACGGTTGTTTTTCTGGCGGCCGCTACGCAAAAGCCTGTTTTAGTCGAAGGACCGGCCGGTGTCGGCAAGACGGAACTGGCCAAAGCCATTGCCCGAAGCCTCAACAGAGAGCTAATCAGGCTTCAGTGTTATGAAGGTCTTGATGAAGCCAAGGCTCTTTATGAGTGGGAATACGCCAAACAGCTCCTTTACACCCAGATGGTTAAAGACAGACTTAATGATATCATTTCTTCCGCCAAAACGTTGACGCAGGCGGTTGACCAAATAGCCGATCAGGAAGATGCTTTTTTTTCCGACCGTTTTATTCAGCACCGCCCGCTTCTGCAGGCCATCAGTTCGGAAAAACCCGTCGTATTGCTTGTGGACGAAGTGGATAAATCCGATCCGGA
>DJVN01000241.1 GCA_002441205.1 Syntrophaceae bacterium UBA6255
TTGGACGGATTAACCGTCGTTTCCAGATAACGCAGGGAAGATAAATGAGCGCGCTGCAGACACGATAGCAACATGCCTTTAGCGATGGATTTTCCCCGGAAATCCCTGTTGACCGCCACCTGCCAGACAAACAGAGTATCTTTTTGATCCGGGTGGATATAAGCGGAAACGAATCCGCAAACCTCCTGATGATACTCGGCAATAACCGACGTCGGCGCGAAATGCGTGCAGAGCAGAAGATAACAGTACCGCGAATTCAGATCCAGAGGGGGAGAATCTTCGATAAGCTGCCTTACCGCCTGCGCGTCTTTTTTCTCAGGCAAGCGAAATACAATATGATGGGAATCATTTTCCAAATCCGTCTCCTGATGGTTCTTATTTTTGGTTTGCCGCTGTTATTAAACGACGAGGTTAATTTGATGGTACGAAAAATTAAGAAAGTCTCTTTGACTTCAATGCCGTTCTTTTAGCACATTTGATGCGGGATTGCAACCCGAAGGCGGGAAAAAGTCCGCAAAAAATTGCGAATATCCTTTAATAACAATATATTAGATATTATTCATTGCGGTGTTAGCTCAAAAAGGGTAAATTTACAGAAACTTCACACACAATTCGCGCTGGAATTATAATTCCTTTTGAATGTCAATTATTTGTAGCTTTAATGCCTCGTTTTTGCTGTGCTGCCGGTAAATAAGGTTTCCTGTCTGAAAACCCTGCGAGAGGCTTTGACCACCGCTAACGATTACGACACCTTTCATCTCTATCTCCTTTCCGATCTAAAAATATTTTTAGAGATTTGTTTTTCTGTCTATTGGATTTCAAAAACGTCCTGGCGGGGTAAACAAACCCTCAAAAAGCTTTGATTTGCTTAACATAATTTTTGCGGAAATGAATCTGCGGATAACGACCGCCCTTTTTCCACGGATTGCAGGGTCATTAAGGCTTTGAGCAAAGGGGTTTAATCAACGGTTCAAGGCATTGATAAAACGTTCAGGTTGACAACTTTTGCGGATTTCAAAAATAAAATTTGTTAACAAATTGTCTTTGCCTCTTTTTGCTTGCCTGGGATTTTTTTTTACCATATAATTCTTAAGTCATTGGAGGATAGACGAAAGGTGTTCAAAATCGCCCATCATTATCCGGATCATTTAAATAGGTTTAAGAGGAGGAACAAATGAAAAAAATAATCGTCGCTTTATTGCTGGTGTTGTCGTTGGGTGTCGTCATGTCTTATGCCGCTGAGTTAAAGGTGGGAGACAAAGTCAGCGACTTCAAACTCAATGATGCGCTGGATAATAAGGCATACAGTCTCAACTCGCCGGAATTCGCCGGCAGAGTTGTTTATATTGTATATGCAAGCTCGAGTTCATCAGATGACAATGATCATGTAACTGAAGCAATAAACGGTCATAAGGATATCATACGTCTTAAAAGTGAAAAGAAATACGTTGGACTGGGTATAGGAAACCAGAAGGACAGTCCGGTGCCGAATTTCATTATCAAACAGATTGCCAAGCGCAAACAGAAGCAAAGCGGCGCCATTATCCTGCTTGACCCGGATTTCACAATAGGCAAGGTTCTGGGCCTGGTGGCGCCGCACAAAGGCGCCGTGTCGTTCCTCGTTGATAAGGATAGAGTTGTTCGATACGTTTATTCAGGTAAAACGCCCGCGGGGAATATTCCCCAAATTATCGACCTGATAAAACAATATTCGGAAGCCAAGTAAATTATGTTAGTTGTCAATTATTCCCCCTCAACATCCCCGACAGGATTTGAGGGGGATAATTATGTTTTAAATAAGCGAAAAAGAATAATTTTTCAAAGTCTGCGTTCATATTCATGTTAATGTTTTGAGGTGAAGATCTTTATGGGCAGTATTATTGACGGCAATAAAATAGCGCAGGATATTCGCAATGAAGTGCGGAAAGGCGCTCAAGAGCTCAAAGAGCAACAAGGAATTATTCCCGGGCTCGCTGTGGTGCTCGTCGGGGACGATCCCGCCTCGCAGGTTTATGTGGGCAGAAAAGCCAAGGCATGCGCGGAAGTCGGTTTTTTATCCCGCGAGTATCAACTGCCCGCCGAAACAGAAGAAAAAAAGCTGCTGAAAATTATTAAAAAGCTGAACAAAGATGATCTGGTGCATGGAATATTGGTTCAACTTCCCCTGCCCAAACATATTTCCACTGAAACAATCATTGCTGCTATCGATCCCTGCAAAGACGTGGACGGATTTCATCCTGTCAACGTAGGCGGGCTGGTTACCGGCACGCCGCTTTTTGTCCCCTGCACGCCGCGAGGAATTATGGAATTGATTTCCCGTTCCGGAATCGAACTGGCCGGCAAAGAAGCCGTTGTTGTGGGGCGAAGCAACATCGTCGGCAAGCCCATGGCATTGCTGCTTCTGGCGCAAAACGCGACCGTCACCATGTGTCATTCCAAAACAAAAGACCTTGCGGCGGTTACCGGCCGCGCCGATGTGCTGGTTGCCGCCATCGGCAAACCGCACATGATTAAAGCGAATATGGTAAAAGACGGAGCGATTGTGATTGATGTCGGCGTCAACCGTCTGGAAAACGGCAAACTGGCCGGTGATGTTGCCTTCGAGGAAGTTGCGGCCAAAGCGTCTTTTATCACACCGGTGCCCGGCGGCGTCGGCCCGATGACGATTGCCATGCTGATGAAAAACACGCTGGAAGCAGCCCGAAGATCAGTCAACTCCTGAAAGTTAACGAACGGTTTAAACATCATCACGACATCGGGCACGTAGCCCCTCTAGTCGTCACCCCGGCAAAGCAGACGGTGTCGTAATGATAATTTTTGTCATCTTTATATCGTGGCGGATGCCGGTATTTATAACAAAATTGTATGCAAGACAACGGGAACATAGAAATTGACATTATGTTACTATTTTGATTATATATTTTAGATTTCCCCGTAGGTTACATCTCTTTTGCCATGTAACTGAGAGAGCGGAGCTGTAAGTAGCGAAATCTTTATTAAAAAATAAATGCTTAGATAAAATTTATGAATCAGAGAGGATAATTTTACCGTCATGAAACAGAAAAAAAAGACGAC
>DJVN01000022.1:0-846 GCA_002441205.1 Syntrophaceae bacterium UBA6255
TTTGGATAATTTTAATCATAATAATGAAATGATCCGCTTTTTCATAATCGTTTTAATTACATCATATATCGGGGGAATAATATAATCAAATAAAAATACTTGGAGAGTTATATGATTCAGAGGAGTTTTATTACCATTGTAGTATTAGTGCTTTTTGCTGCTGCGGCAACCGTTTTTGCCGCTGACAAGTATTAGTGGAAACTTGTCGATACTAAAGACGATTGTAAGATTTACGCGAGTGACGTCCCCGGCAAAGGATGTGTCAGAATGCCTTCATTTCATTAAGTATGGACGCTGGAATGGGTTGACTAGGAACACACCGGTTACTTTAATGGCCGATCCTGATCTTGGCGAAGGAATTCCTAAATTCATAGCAAATCGATTTATTAAAACCGATCCTTTCAAATCTTTACAGAGCATGATGAAAATCGTCAAAAAACCTGAAGATATTGAAGAAGGAAAGAATTCGAAACATTTTAAGCTTATTGAAGAACTTATCAAGGCCGGAGATTTGAAAGCATAAAAATTATAAATTCTTACTGATTCATAAGTAGTTCTCTGAATTTAAATTTTTTTATAAAAAGCAGTTTGCATACATATGATTGAAAGCGACTCTTGAAAAGAGTTGCTTTCAGCATGTATAAATTTTCAATTTTTATAAAAGTTTGAATCTACTTTTAAAGTCATTTTCTTTAATTCTTCCAAATTAATAATACGTTTAATATCATAGCTTTTTAGGGATTATTCTGGGAATCAATGCTTGACATTATAATATTATCAATATATAAGACGCAATTTGCATAAAGGCAAACATACGGATGTCCCCATCGTCTAGAGGCCTAGGAC
>DJVN01000022.1:914-8366 GCA_002441205.1 Syntrophaceae bacterium UBA6255
AATCCCGATGCATCGGGATTGGATATCGTCCCTTCAGTCCGAATCTTATTCTTCCTTTTTCTTTGTTGCTTTTTTCTTTGGCGCTGTTTCGCCTGTGGCAGCCGTCTGTTTTTTTGCTTTTTTGGGTTCTGAATCATCAGCTGCGGCCGGTGTCTTTTTTGCTCTTTTAGGAGCCGTTTCTTCCTTGACGACAGGTTTTTGTGGCTCTTCTACAGATTTTTCCTTTTGGGATTCAGGCTTCATCTTCGGTTCTTTATCAACAGTTTCTTCTTTCTTTTTGGGTTTAGGCTTGGCTTCCTCATGTTTTACTTCGGAATGTTTTTCTTTTACCGGAGCGGCAACTTTTTCTTCTTTTTTCGTTGATGCCTCAGCCAGTTTTTGAGCTTTAGCTTTAGCTAAGTCCTGAATGCGTTGAACAAATTTATCAATCGCCGCAATTCTTACATTAGTCTCTCTAATTTTTGATTTCAGACTTTTAACAAGAGGATCTTTTGAGGCTTTTTCCTTATCGATTCCTTTTTGATCCAGTTGCTGCAGTCGGATGGCCAGTTTTTTTTCAAATATCCGGAGTTGTTCCATCCTTACATTTTTACTTTTTGAAGCCATTTTCCCTCTCCTTATTTTTAAATATTGAATAGTTCAATAACAATATTTTTAATTAAAATCTATAAATATTTACGATTGAGAAGATTTATTTCCCCCCGAAATTAAAGCTATTTCTTATTTTCGAGCCAAAAGTCCGATTACCTCAATATGTTCCGTCTGCGGAAACATATCCAAAGGCATCAGGCTCTCTAAATTATAACCCCATTCATTTAAGTACTTAATATCACGTGCCTGTGTGGCCGGATTGCAGGAAATGTAAATAATCCTTTGCGGCTTTAAATTTACCATCGCCTTTAATACTGTTTTTTTACAACCCACACGGGGAGGATCAAGCATAATCAAATCGATTTGATTGTCTTGAGGCAGAAATCTTTCCTTGAATACATTCTCTATATCACCATGAATAAAATCAGCGTTTCTAATGCCAAGATTTTCAGCGTTGATTCGCGCATATTTTACCGACTTCTCGTTTATTTCTATTCCTATGACATTCTCGGCAAACGATGAAAGAAAAATCGAGAAAAGCCCGCTTCCGCAATAGGCATCAACGAGTGTGTTGATTTTATTAGCAGCGGAGAGACGACAAACCTCATCCACCAGTCTGTCCGTCAGGCACAGATTGGCCTGAAAAAATCCGTCATCGGGCACTAAAAAACTCTTTCCCTTAATAATTCTTATAATTGAATCTTTTTCCTTTTTCCTTTCAGTCAAACAGTCTGACCAGATTGTTAGCTGCGTATCTACATCGCTTTTTAAGAGGATGCTTTCTCTTAACGCGTGCATTTTTTCATTAATGGTTTCTTCCATGATTTCACATTGTTCGATGTTTATTAGCTTGCCGCCGGAAACATCCAAGAACCCTATTTCCCATCCATTGGAAACAGCTTTGGCATGAAACTGGGCTTTACCCCTGTAATGATACACTTGGGGCGAAGCTATTGTATCCAAGACAGGAGGTTCGGCAATTTTTCCAATTCTACGAAAAGCGTCCTGAACCTGTTTCTTTTTTATTTTCAACTGATATTCATAGTTCAGATGCTGATAGCAGCAACCTCCGCATTGTTCATAATAACGGCATAAAGGCTTCACCCGGAATGGAGATTCTTGGATTATTCTTAATATTCTTCCTCTGAGAAATTTCTTTTTCACTTGAGTGATTTCAATTTCCAGTTCGTCACCCGGAGCGGAAAAAGGAACAAAAACAACAAAATTATCGATACGGCCCACACCTTCACCGCCGAAAGCCACCGATTCAATTTTTACTATCACGCGATCTTTCATCTGCAAAATGATACTCCTTGGATTAGATAACATATCGACAAATCGACAGTCAACTGAGGATGGTAGTATTTTCTTTACAACTCTTGATAATGCTGTTAACTAAATTTTGAAAAAAAGATATTTTACGAGGTCGTTAATGTCAGGAAGAAAATCCATTCTCTGCCCCAATTGCCGTAAATTAATCAGCTTGGACGAGCCAGCCTGCCCTTACTGCGGACTGGTGCGTCCCGGCCTGCATAATACCGCGGGAAATATTCGCAAGATTTTTCTGGGGTCGAATCCGGTAATGACCATCATCTATATAAACATTGCCCTTTATATCTTTTCGCTGCTTTTAGACCCGCAAGGCATTTTTGGCCAAGGCGTATTCGGCTTGCTGGCACCGTCCGTACAAAGCCTCTTTTTACTGGGAGCAAGTGGCACCTATTCCGTTATTGGAGAACATCGCTACTGGACGTTAATTTCGGCTTCATTTTTACACGGCGGCATCCTGCATATCCTTTTCAACATGATGGCTTTTTATCAGCTCGGCCCTTTCATTTTACGGGAATTCGGGTTTCACCGTTTTATTAATTTATACATCATTGCCGGAGCCTGCGGCTTTGCGGTTTCCGTCTTATTTGGCACACAATTTACTCTCGGCGCTTCTGCCAGCATCTGCGGATTAATCGGCGCGATCCTATATTACGGTAAAAGCCGCGGTGATTCCTATGGAGAAGCCATTTATAAACAAGCGATTGGCTGGGTTATCGGCCTGGTCATCTTTGGCTTGATTTTCAGAGGGATAGATAACTGGGCGCACGGCGGCGGACTATTATCCGGTATGCTTCTGGCTTTTTTGATGGGCTATAATGATAGTAAGCAGGAAAGCGCCTGGTGCAAAATTCTGGCGTACACCTGTATCCTGCTCACGGCAGCAGTGTTAATCTGGTCAGTTGCCAATGCTCTTTTGAGTTTCGGCAACCTACCAATCTAGTCCAATCAAGCGCGCAGCACAATAAATCAGATCATGATAGGGATGAACAGATAATTTAATGAAGGAGTATAATTGAATGACAGAAGCATCAGATTTTCCGATTCCGACATTGCAAGCCGGCGATGAACGGCATGGCTTTAAAGTCATAAGAGTCAACACGCTTCCTGCAATTCGTGTGACTGCTTATGAAATTGAACACAAAATAACCGGCGCAAAGATTTTGCACCTGCACTCATTTGATCGTGAGAATTTATATGCGATTGGTTTTCGCACCCCGCCATATGATTCAACCGGTTTGCCTCATATTCTGGAACACTCGGTGCTGGCAGGCTCTGAGAAGTATCCATTGAAAGATGCTTTCAAAGAACTGATGCGTTCAACCATGCAGACCTTTATCAACGCTTTTACATATCCTGATAAAACTGTTTATCCTGTAGCGAGCCAGATAAAAACCGACTTTTTCAATCTCGCCCGTGTTTACACCGACCTGGTATTACATCCGAGAATGCTTAAGGAAACTTTTCTTCAGGAAGGTCATCATTTAGAATTTTCCACGCCGGATGATTTGTCGAGCGATCTGATGATTTCCGGCATCGTTTATAATGAAATGAAAGGAGCATATTCATCCCCGGATTCTTTAATGTATAAAATTCTGCAGGAAAATATCTATCCGGACAGCGTGTATGGCTTTGATTCCGGAGGCGATCCCGACGTGATTCCCACGCTTACGTATGAACAATTTTGTGAATTTCACCGCAAGTATTACTCTCCCTCCAACGCTCGTTTTTTTATTTACGGCGACATCAATACTGCCGAACATCTCGAATTTCTTGCCGAAATGCTGGCCGGCTTTGAACGCATGGAAATAGATTCTTTTATTAAAAGCCAGAAACGCTTTACTGAACCGCGTATCATTCGCAGCACTTATCCCATAAGCAAAGATGAATCCATCGAATATAAAACCATGGTAAACATCGCCTGGATGATGTCAGAAAACACTGACCACGAAACTTCTTTGTTTCTGGAAATTATATCCGCTCTTCTTGTGGGCAGCGCCGCCAGTCCCCTGCGCAAAGCACTGATTGATTCCGGTCTGGGAGAAGACCTGACGCCGGTTTCCGGCATTGAAGCGGACCTTAAACAGTTAATGTTTTGCGTCGGTTTAAGAAATTCGCAACGCTCCGATGCGCAAAAAATTGAACAGCTGATCTTGGACACACTCAACGACATTGTAGCCAAAGGCTATGATAAGGAACTGATAGAAGGAGTTTTGCATCAGGTCGAGTTTCACGGCAAAGAAATAGTACGCGGCTCTCTTCCTTACGGTATCTCCCTGATGGGCGGCGTTTTTCAAACATGGCTCTATGATGGAGATCCGTTGATCGGATTGGATTTTCCGCATTTGATAGAAAACATTCGCCGCAGTTGGGCTGATGATCCTGAAATTTTTCAGAAGATGACTCAACAATGGCTACTGGATAATCATCATCGTATTTTGGCGATTATGGAGCCGGATACCGATTTCAATGCAAAAAAAGAAAAAACTTACAGAGAAAAAATGGCGGGATTAAAATCGTCTTTTCCGGAAAGTAAATTGGCGCAAATAAATATTCAAGCTAAGGAACTGAAAAAATTCCAAACGCAGCAGGATTCTCCGGAAGCAGCGGAAACAATACCAAAACTGAAAAAAGAAGATATTCCGAAATCAATAGAAACTATTCCATCGCAAAATCTTTTCATTTCAGGAGTGCCGACGCTTGAACATGATTTGTTTACCAACGGCATTGCCTATATCGATCTGGCGTTTGATGTGGCAAATATTCCGGAAGAGCTTCAAATCCATCTGCCACTCATGGGCAAGATTATAACCGGAATGGGCGCGGCCGGTTTAACCTATGAAGAAATGGCCAAGCGTATCGCTCTTAATATGGGCGGCTTTGGTTACAATCTGGCAACAGGGTTTACCGCGCGTGGTGATTCAAGCTGGCATAAGATGATTTTTTCATTCAAAGCCCTTTATCGTAATATTCCGGAGGCAATAAATATTATTAGCGATATTATATGTTCCGGTGATTTGAGTCATGAAGCGCGAATGCGTGATTTGATTTCCGAAAGAAAGAATAATATGCAATCGGCAATTGTTCCTTCCGGACATCTTTTTGCTAAAATGGCGGCCGGCGCCGCGCTCACGCTTCCGGCGTACCGTGATGAACAATGGCATGGACGCACGCAATTAAAATTTATCCAGAAAACCGCCAATAATTTTAATTCTTCCAAGCAGGATTTTTGCAGAAAACTTGAGGAATTAAAAAGTATCCTCTTCAGTAAGGCAAATCTGACCATTAATCTTACAGCAGACGCTCATGGATTGAAGATAGCCAAGGAACATATTTTGCCATTTCTGGATAAACTGCCGGATTCTTCGAGGGACATGATAAAAGAAAAACCGGCGTTAACTCCGGTATGGGCGGGAATTTCCATACCGACGCAGGTGTCGTATGTAGCCTACGTTTTAAAAACACCTCCCTACGCCGATCCGGCCAGTCCCCTGCTGATGCTGTCGGCCAAAGAACTATCCAATAATTACCTGTATAAGCATGTCCGCGTCCAGGGCGGGGCTTATGGAGGCATGTCCTCTTTCGATGCGTCGATGGGATTGTTTTCGTTTCTTTCCTATCGTGACCCGCACATTGTGGAAACATTGCAGGTGTTCAAAGACGCGCAAAAATTCTATGGTCAAAATGAAATATCTTCATCGGACATGGAGAAGGCAATTATCAGCACGATAGGCATGATTGATAAGCCTTCGGACCCGGCCAGCCGCGGTTATACCGCCTTAATGCGTCATTTTGCGGAAATTAAAGATGAAATGCGCCAAAAATTCAGAGACGATATCTTATCCGCTACTCCACGAAAACTTAAACAAGTTTTATATGATTATTTTTCCCAGACGCCAAAATCAGCCGCGGTGACTGTTTATTCCGCTCCGGAAAAACTGGATGAAGCCAACGAACACCTGGAAGAAAAACTTCTTATTGAAAATATTTTTGAAGGGTGAATTGTGTAAAGTCCCACGTCGCCGCAAATGCTCCCATGGTGACCTTTAGGTTATTTAGGGTACGTCGCTCCTATAGTTGTCGATTCACAATCCCTCTCCGCCCCTGCCGCCTGCGCCGGCGGGATATCCCTATGTGCTTCGCACAAGGGATAATTCAACTTACGCTTCCTATAGTCAGCGAGTGTCAAATCCCACTCCGCTGCGCTTCGGGGATAGTTCCACTTACGCTTCGATCGGCGCTACGCTTGCTCTACCACGGCACTACGTGCCTGGTATAGTTCGTCTTACGCTTCAAACTTCATCCCGACTTGTCGAGATTCGTTTTCGGCTTGGCTCACTATCAACGAGTGTCATTTCCCACGGCGCTATGCGCCTGGGATAATTCGCTCTAAGATTTTCCGCGCTACGTTTCGGCACAGTGCCCTTTAGGGTAAAAATCAAGGCTCATTAAAAACAAAGGAGGTTAAAGATATTTCTTTAACCTCCGCAACTTCATAACTTAAATTTTAAGTTCAAAATGGTTTAGTGTTGCCCTCTGCTAATGCAGAGGACAGTTCGTCCAACAAATTTCAGTGCGCTTTGCTTCTAAAATTTGGGACTCACTGTTTTTCGGCCACACTGATGCGCGCAATGGCTCTGGCCAGGGCAGCGCGCATGATTTCAAATTCGGCATCCTCTTTGGTCAACTGACCCAGCCGGGACTCAGCGTTATCTTTTGCTCTCATCGCTCTCTCTTTATCAATATCATCATATCTTTCGGCTGTTTCAATTAAAATTGTAACCTTATCAGAAGTAACTTCAGCATAGCCGGTATTAACCGCATAGTAAGTCTTTTTACCGTCTTTAACAAAACTCAGTTCACCAATATCCACAGAACTTAAAAAGGGTTCATGGCCGCGTAATACGCCAAACTCTCCTTCCGTTCCTGGAATGGTAACTTCTTCTATTTTACCGGAAAAAGCCATCTTTTCCGGGGTCACAATTTCCAGCTTTAATTCATCCGCCATTTACTTTCTCCAGCAATATTAATTAACCGGCAATCTTCTTGGCTTTTTCCACAGCCTCTTCAATACCGCCAACCATGTAGAATGCCTGCTCGGGCAGTTCATCGTGTTTGCCTTCCAGTATTTCTTTGAAACCCCTGATTGTATCCGGAACGGAAACAAATTTACCTTCCGTACCGGTAAACTGAGCGGCAACAAAGAAGGGCTGGGACAGGAATCTCTGAATTTTTCTCGCCCTGCTGACCGTTTGTTTATCTTCTTCAGACAGTTCATCCATTCCCAGAATGGCAATGATGTCCTGAAGGTCTTTATATTTCTGCAGCGTTACTTGTACCTGACGTGCGACCTTGTAATGTTCCTCACCCAGAATATTGGGATCAAGAATACGGGATGTTGAATCCAGGGGATCCACCGCGGGATAAATACCGAGTTCCGCAATTGGACGGGACAAAACGACTGTTCCGTCGAGATGCGCGAAGGTTGTCGCGGGAGCGGGGTCGGTCAAGTCGTCGGCGGGCACGTACACG
>DJVN01000289.1 GCA_002441205.1 Syntrophaceae bacterium UBA6255
TCGCGTTTGATTTCCCGGAAATCGGCCACGGGTATGGTCAGGCAGAGTCTGCCGTCTTTTTTTACGAAGGTCTTCTGCGCAGGATGCCAGGCCTGCTCGGCAATCCACGTGGAAACGTCTTTGGAAAAGCACAGGCAGACTTCTTTGGTTTCTTTGCCGTGGAAAATGCCGAAAGTCTTGCGGACATATTCCCGGACTTGTTCGGATGTGAAACGGGCGGTAATTTTATCAGTGCAGGGTGAAATGACCTTTATGCGGGAAAGAACAAAATCCCGGAGTTCGTTTTTCATCGCGCAATGGGCAATGATGTGCCATGTGCCCATGTAGTGCAGAAGATGAAGCGGCAGGATGTCGCGCACGGTGGTCTGTGAATTATGCGGTGAATGATATTCGATTTGTATAGGCTTTGATGAAAGCAGGGCTTCGAGCATGGCGTGATATATTTTTTCTGATGTTTTGGAATATTCGATATTGCGGACTGAAACCTTGTTGCTCAAGTCTTTAATGGAAATGGCGTTGGAATGCGAAAGTTTTGTAAGCAGTTGTTCAAGAAAAGAACGCAATGACGTTTTGATGGCAACATCCGGCACCGCCGAGGCCAGGCGGTAAGCCAAAAGTAACGAGGTTAGACTTTTTTCTTCCAGCCAGAATCCCGGCAGTTCGTAGGTATTATCTTCGTAGGCAAAGCCTCTTTGTTCGGGAATGTAAACGAGAGGCGCGCTCATCCGGTCGCGCAGGAATTCAATGTCGCGCTGGGCGGTTTTTCGGGTGATTTCGAAATGCTCCGCCAGAGCTTTGGTGTTGGGATAGTTGTTGTTTTTAATTTCGTTTTGGAACCAGAGAAATCTTTCGTAGATGATTTTTGACGACATGTCACCTCCAATACAGGCCGGTTATACTTACTAATGTTGTCTCGGATTTTGAAAAGCGTGTTTTGTGTGACGGTTTATACAATCACATATTCCACCGGTTCTCAACTATAAATATTGGATTCCCGGCAATAACATTCGGGAATGACAGGGTCGGTAGATTCCCGGCAGGTTGACTGATCGGGGAGCAATCCCTACACAGTTACAACTTGTTCCGGATTCCCGCTCCCCGACTGAAGCATTCGAGGACAGGCTTCGCGAGGAATGATAATATATATTCATATATTAAGCGGGTATAAATATTTTACTGCGCCATGGCTTCTTTAAGCTTCTGCGCCACTTTTTTATCATCAAAAAGTTTTTCTATGGCATCCGCCAGCACGATATCCACCTGCTCTGCAAGAATTTTTTCTGAAAACAGAACATGCTCCATCGAATAAGAGCTCTCGACGGTTGTCTTATATAATATCCTGCCTTGGGTCATGTCCGCGAAAACAACATTTAATTTAATATTGCTGGCATAAGCATTCGTGAGCAAATCTTTCCGGCAATATATTTCCAGTTCTTCGATATTTCCTCCGATAAGAATTTTGGAATCCCCCTTGGGAATGCTTTCTTCCTTCAGGTTCCATGATTCCATTTGCTCGGAAACTTTATACCCGGCTTCTTTCAGATATTGTTTGATGCCGGTGGATATTGCTTTAGTCGCTTTCACATTTTTGGGTACCACCAGTACGTTCACGCCGTTGCTTTCAATCACCCGTCCAATCACTAGATCGTCATCTATTTTACGAATATCGGTAAATGCCGCTACGGATATGGAAAAGTCGGCATTCTTGTCACTATTCTTTGAATGTGCGGGAATATCGGTCTGATAAACATCATAATACATGTTGATGCTGTAAAGTTTCGGTCCGGCACATCCCGAAGACATCAATATGACCAGCAGGATTCCGCATAGATTAATCAAATTCCATTTTTTTTGTTTCATAATGTGCTCCTTTTTGTATAAAACATCATAACCACGGATGAGAGAGAATTTTATTTTACTGGTGAATATCAAAAGTTCATTTTCTCCTTCGGGCGTCTATGTCGCTTATTCATCAATGAAAATTTTTTCTTTCTGATTGCGGCGCATTATAATATAATAAATGGTGTCTGGCAACAGGATAGCGCAATAAAAGTTATTGAATGATATGTTTTTTGATTCTTAACGTGAAAGGAGGTCAATATGACGGAAGCAACCGAACAGGCATTATGCGGGTTGAGGGATCTTTCCATGATCAAATGGTATGTCATTCCCCTTCTGGCCATTGTTTTCTACATTTATACCCGGGAGATCAAAGACGCGCGCCGCACCGGCGACTGGAACGCGGTTCTGGCGGGCCTGACCATTTTCGGCGTGGATTTTTTCAATGAGACATGGAACGGCTGGGTCATGTATCTGACACAGCGTTCGGCGTTCTGGACAACGCCTGGCGACACAGCGCTGCGAACCCTTATAGGCTGGAATATTGAAATTATGTTCATGTTTCTCATCATCGGTATTATTTTCTATCACACCTTATCCGACAGCAAGAATGAGAAAATTCTGGGTCTGCCTGAAAAATGGTTCTGGGCAATCAGTTACAGCGCTTTTTGTGTGTTTGTCGAATGTCTGCTCAACATCGGCGGACATCTGGTCTGGGAATACCCTTTCTGGTATTTATCTTTCAAGGGCGTCTGGCTGATTTTCCTTTTCGGTTACTTCCATTTCTTCTGCTTTGCCATTCTGGTGATCAGCCTTAAATCGATGAAGGCCAAACTGACGACGGTGGGAATAATTTATGCCGTGCCGATTACCATGAATATATTGGCGTTTGGATTCTGGGGCTGGAACTATTAAAAATTAAAGCCCCGAATATTCGTCAAAAATTTTATTGTATTTTTCGTGAATCATTTTGCGGTCGAATTCCCAGAATTCGGCAAGCATTTTTGCCTGTTCGTCCTTGTCAAAATATTCCTGACAGGGATAAAAAAAGTGTTTGTCTTCTTTTTCGATGTGTTTGGGATAGAAATTGCCCAACTGCCGGGCATGGTCTATGAGGACGGAAAGTTGTTCTTCATCGCCCCGTAAATACTTTTCCTTTGCCGCAACCAGCGCGGCGGTTGTTTTTCTTCCCCAGACATGCTCATCAAGTAATTCCTGCATGATTTTTTTCAGTTCCGGCGTAAGTTCTTTTTGGGCCAGATCCCGGAAAAGGATTTCTTCTTCCTTCCCGTGGTGCGTGCGGTCGGCGTAGGTACGGATAAAATCAACGGCCGTATCAATAATCAAAGGATTAACTTTTTTGGTCTTTTCCACCGCATCAATATGCCGCATCATGGACGCCAGCATTTTTTCGATTAACCTGTGTTCCCACATTAAAGGACCGATGGGTTTCATAAGCAATCCTCCTTTTTCATATATTGGTGTATACTTTATACCAGTCATGTCATTCGTCAATATGATTTTTATAAAGGACAACCGTCCGGCCTGATAATTGTTGCAACCCTGTTGTATTTTTGATAGTTGTACTTAATTATTCAGTAATATTAAAAAATTACACGAGAAAGATCCTTATGCGTTCAAAAAAAATATGTCTGCTGCTGTTGATCGTTTTGGCATGCCTTCTGTCCTGCCAGCAGGCGAAAGAATCAGGCCAGGAAATCAGGAAACTCAATGTTATCGCAACCATTTTTCCCGTTTATGATTTCGCGCGCATTATCGGCGGGGATAAAATCAATATCAAAATGCTTCTGCCTCCGGGAATCGATGTCCATCATTATGAATTGAGACCCGAAGATATAGCCAAAGTCAACAAAGCGGATATTTTTCTTTTTGTCAATTTCGAACTGGAACAATGGGCCTATAAAATCATCAAAGCCGCCGACAAAAACACGAATATGCTGGCAATCGAAACAGGAAGCGGAACGGTCTTGATTCCATTGGGAAAAGAAGAAGCGGATATGAAGAAACATGAAAGTCACCAAGACAACATTTCCCAATTTGATCCGCATATCTGGCTGGACATGGATAACGCACAGAAAATGACGGATAATATCACAGACGCTTTTATCAAAAAAGATTCCCGCAACAGCGATTACTACAGAAAGAATGCCGCTGATTTGAAACGCAAACTGGTGGCGCTGGATCAGCGATACCGCACGGAGTTAACCGGCTGTAAAACGAAAATTATTTTACATGCCGGTCACTCGGCTTTTGCTTATCTGGCCAGAAGATATCATCTGCAATATATCGCTGTTTATAACGTTTTTGCCGACGCGGAACCTTTACCGCAACTGGTTTTTAATGTAATTGAACAGATTAAAAACGAAAATGTTCCTTACGTGTATTATGAAGATATGGCCAATTCCCGTTTGGCGGAAACGATTGCAAGAGAAACAGGCGCCGGCCTGCTGAAACTGAATAACGGCCATGACATCAGAAAGCAAGATCTGGATAAAGGCGAATCGTTTATCTCCATCATGGAAAATAACCTGATCAACCTTAAGAAGGGAATGAAATGTCCGCAGAAATAATTCACGTTGATAACCTGACCTTCTGTTACAACGGCATGGAAGTGATCAGCGATATTTCCTTATCGATAAAACAGGGTGATTACCTGGGCATTGCCGGTTCCAACGGTTCCGGCAAGAGTACCCTGATTAAGAATATTCTGGGAATTCTTCAACCGGTTAAGGGCACCGTCACCATTTTCGGTCAACAACTGCCGTCATTCAATCAATGGCAGAGAATCGGTTATCTGCCGCAACGTATCAACGCTCTAAGCCATCACTTTCCCGGAACTGTATCGGAAATTGTGCAACTGGGAATCAGAAAGGCTGATCAGGACGACGTTAAAAATTCGCTCACCCTGATGGGCGTCGCGCATTTATCCAAAAATCTTATCGGCGAGCTATCCTACGGCGAACAGCAGCGGGTGATGCTGGCACGCGCTTTAATCAGAAAACCGGACCTGCTGATTTTCGATGAGCCGACAACGGCGCTAGACCCGGAAACACGGGATATTTTTTATTCTCTGACGGATAAGATGAACCGCAACGGCGCTACCGTGGTGCTGGTCACGCATGACACGGGTATCATCGGTAAATACGCGCGCAATCTTCTTTATCTCGATAAAAAAGTTATTTTCTGCGGAACGTTCGAGGATTTCTGCGCCTCTCCCGACATGACCGGTTTTTTCGGCTTGAACAGTCAGCATATGATTTGTCATCAACATGATGAAACGGGGAATAACATCTGATGGACTTGGCCGACATTTTTAACTACGCATTTGTTCAAAGGGCTTTTCTCGCGGGAATACTGATTGCCGCCGTTTCTTCCATTCTGGGCGTTTTTCTTGTGCTGCGCCGGTTTTCTCTGATTGGAGACGGTCTTGCTCATGTGACCTTCGGCAGCGTCGCGGTTGTGATGATGATCGGCGTCAGTCCAGCCTACATCACCCTGGCCGCTCTGCCGCTGGTGATGATTTCGTCTCTGGCCATTCTGAAATTAACCGGTTCCAAACGCATTCAGGGAGACGCGGCCATCGGGATCGTTTCTTCCGTCGGTATTGCCGCCGGCATTGTTCTGGCGAGTCTATCCGGCGGATATAATCTTGATTTGTTCAGTTATCTCTTCGGCAATATTTTGACCGTCACACAGGCGGAACTCCTGCTCTCTTTCATCGTGCTTGTTGTGGTCGTGGCCGTGGTATTTTTTTTCTATGATGAGTTGCTGGCCATAACCTTTGACGAAGAACTTGCCCGAACCATGGGCATCAAAACAAAAAGAATTAACATGATGCTGTTTCTGCTTACCGCGGTCACCGCGGTGCTGGCCATGAAAATCGCCGGTATTATGCTTGTTTCCGCGATGCTGATTCTGCCGCCACTAACCGCTTTGCAGCTATCGCTCAGTTTCCGGATGACGATTTTTTCATCAGTGCTATTTTCAGTTTCATCAGTTATATCAGGACTACTGCTGGCATTTTTGTTGAATTTGCCGGCCGGAGGTACTATAGTAATCATCAATATCGGGTTCCTTTTGCTTACCTATGGCGCTAAAAAAATATTGCCTGTCAAGAGGTGAACCCCGTGAGAAGGTCTTTGACCATTTAGCGGGACGACTTAATCGTGGCTTTAAGCCAGGTTTGGCACGGAAGCAAGCAACAATACTTTCTAACGGGGTAAAACAGAATGGTGTTTCGTTTTCACGCTTATCGTTCGAACATTATATTCATGCTCGCGCTGATTTTCGGCATAGCCTTGCCGCAATGCTCGCAGGTCGGCCGGATTCTTATTCTGCCGGCTCTGACCGTCATGATTACTATTACACTTCTGAGATTTCCCAGCGGCTTTTTCCGCAACCCCGGATCACTCTTTTATTCATCCATCCAGAGCAATATCATGAATTACCTTGTTTTGGGTAATTTTATCATTTTATCCGGTGTGTTTTTGATTCAGAGACAGGAGCTCTGGGTGGGTATGGTCCTCGTAGCCGCGATGCCCTTATCATTGGAAATAATTATTATGGGTGATTTATTGCGCATTGAAAAAAATTATGTTTTCACCTCTGTGGCCGGCACGTACCTGGGAGCTTTGTTAATTGTCCCTCTGGTTGGCGCCGGTTTCCTGAAATACATGAATTTGAATTACTGGAATATTATTGTGATGATATTATGTCTGATTGTCCTGCCGCTCCTATTTTCCCGAATTGCCGTCGATAAAGACTGGGATGAAACCGTTAATAAGCATGACGATGTGATTATGGATTACAGCTTATTTGTCGTATTTTACGCCATCACGGCCAATTGCAGAAATTTTATTCTGACCTGGTCTGCCGATTTGCTGATTATTGTCATTATTGCGTTTACCAGCACTTTTTTATTCTACTTTATCGCCAGAAGAATAGGACGCTATTTTCATGTACCGCAGGAAAAGATTAATCATTTCATCCTGCCCGGCACCATGAAGGAATGCGGACTGGCCGGCGGCATTGCCCTAACCGTTTTTAATCAGGAAGTTGCCCTGCCCGCTCTGATTTTCGCCGTTTTCACTTATATTTATATGAATTGGCTGAAATTCAGATTCAGGCATATGGCCGGTTCGGACAATAGCCCAAAAACATAAAATATAAATTTGACAAACTAAAAACATGAACTATCTTAAAAAGAAAAAAGGAGATGGAATATGGCCATATCATTACCGGAATTACCCTTCGCGAAGGACGCGTTAGCGCCAGTCATCAGCGCCAACACGTTGGATTTTCACCATGGAAAACATCACAAAGCTTACGTGGATAATCTGAACAAACTAATCGCGGGTACGGACCTGGAGGGACAATCTCTCGAAGATATTATTAAAAACGCTGCAAAAGATTCCGCCAAAGCCGGAATTTTCAACAATGCGGCCCAGGTCTGGAATCATTCCTTTTACTGGCAGTGCCTGAAAAAAGACGGAGGAGGCGCTCCCACAGGTAAAGTCGCTGAAAAAATAAATGCCACATGGGGAAGTTATGATAAATTTGTTGAAGAATTGAAAAACGCGGGCGCTACCCAGTTCGGCAGTGGTTGGGCCTGGCTTGTTCTAGACGGAAATCAGTTGAAAATAACCAAGACAGCCAACGCTGACACCCCTTTAGCCCACGGCCAGAAAGCGCTTTTAACCATAGACGTATGGGAACACGCTTATTATCTTGATTACCAGAACCGAAGACCGGATTATCTTGCCGCTGTAATTCAGAATTTAATAAACTGGGATTTTGTGAACTCTAATTTATAATTTACGTCAGCTCGGTTTCAAAAATGGAATAAAAAAGGAGGCTTTAAAGCCTCCTTTTTTATTTTATCTATATAGGCAATGATTGTTATTTCTTTTTGTCAACTCTAAGTTTTAGTTCTTTTCCTACCTTAAAGAATGGCAACTTCTTCGGTTCAACCTGAATTTTAGTGCCGGTTTTAGGGTTTCTTCCCGTATACGATCCGTATTTTTTCACCACAAAACTTCCGAACCCCCTGATTTCAATACGACCGCTTTTCTTCAATTCATCAGTGAAACCCTTAAAAATGAGATTAACGACATCAATCGCCTTTTTTTCCGTCAGGTTTAATTTGCTGCTTAAAGCCTCAATAAGATCGGATTTGTTCATAGCCCCTCCTTAAAACTGATTGCATCTTATAATAGCCAGATAATAATACATTTTTTTATATTTTCTATTGTTAATTTTATTATTTATTTTTTGATGAAAGTCAAGATAATTTTTACCATTTTTGCCCCGTGGCATTATCGAGTAATTGACTGATTTCTTTTTTTGTCAAATGCCGCCATTCACCTTCCTTTAAAGAACCCAGCTTAAGATCACCGATCGCTTCACGGATAAGATGCGCAATCCTGTATCCGATTGTCTCGAATCCTCTTCTGATGATTCTGTTTTTCCCTTCCCTCAGAGTAAGCTTTATCCAGCAACTTTTATCATTGATCTTTTCCACTTTAAGATTTTCCGGTTTGAAAAAGTCGGCATCAACTTTAATTCCTTTGCCCAATTGACTTAATTGTCTTCTGGACAAATGTCCCTGGATTTTCACTTTGTATAGTTTAGGTTTCTGGAAGCGCGGATGCTGTATTTTTTGCGCGAAATCGCCATCGTTAGTTAATATGAGCAAGCCTCTGGAATCGTAATCCAATCGTCCTACCGGATAGACTCTTTCCGGGAAATTTCCTATTAAATCGATAACCGTCGGCCTGTTCTGGGGATCACGAAGGGTGGTAACAATACCGGCGGGTTTATTTAAGGCGATATAATACTTTATTTTTTCCGTGGAAATAATCTTGCCGTCAACACGGATAATGTCTTTTCGGGCATCGGCTTTTTCTCCCAGCTTCGTTACCACAACATTATTAATACTCACCCGTCCTTCTGTGATTAGTTTTTCGGCGTGACGTCGTGAAGTTATTCCGGCGGTGGCAATGACCTTTTGCAGACGCTCTTTCATACAAGGGGAGTTTCTTCTGTCTTGTCTTCTGTCTTGTNNGTCTTCCGTCTTGTCTTCCGTTTTTTGCTGTCCCAGACGTTCCTGTTCCGTTACGTCCTGTTGTGGAGAAAAGACCTCATCTTCTTCCTGATAGAGAAGTTCCTGTTGCTGATGAAGATCTTTTAATTCACGAATATTAGGTAAATCAGTTATATCTTTAAGATTGAAAACTTCCAAAAATTTTCTGGTTGTTCCGTAAATAATCGGTTTGCCGGGCACATCCTTCCGTCCGACAATGCGAATAAGCTTTTTTTCCAGAAGACCTTTGAGCGGACCGCCAACATCCACGCCGCGAATATCTTCAATTTCCGATTTCACAATGGGTTGCTTATAAGCGATGATGGCCAGGGTCTCCAGCGCCTGTGGAGAAAGATGCTGAGGTTTTGTGCTTTTAAGTTTCTTGATCCACTGACTAAGTTCAGGATGGGTGCGAAACTGAAAACCACCGGCTACTTCCTGAATACAAATTCCTCCCTGCCGTTCATTATAATCATTGATCAGCTGATCAATGATTCCCTTAATCTCTGTTTTTTCCACGTCCGGAAAAACGGCACGAATTTTTTCAGGCGCCAACGGCGCATCGGAAGCGAAAATCATCGCTTCAATGATTGCTTTAATCTTTTCCATTTACGACTCCACGGCCGGAAATATCCGGATAACTCCAAAAACCGAAGTTTGATAAGCTTTAATCATTCTAAGCTTTATTAATTCCAATATCGCTAAAAAAGTATAGATGATGCGCCTGCGATCTTTTTTTCCTTTCAGCAAATCTTCAAAAGTCACGCTTTTGGTCACCGCCAGTTGATCCATGACTTCGTTGATTATATCAGTGAGAGATAATTTCTCCAAATCAATTTCCAGAAGTTCTTTTTTATCAAGCTGGGAAATAACGCGATGAAAAGCTTCGATCAGTTCGAAAACACTGGCCTCAACAAGCTCGTCCTCATCCCCTTGATTTTTTTCTCTTTCCTCAGGTGGAAAAACCGCACGGGTAAAAACGTCTCTTTCCAATAGAGGCCGGCTGCCCAGGTTTTCAGCTATTTCTTTAAATGTCTTATGCTCCAGAAGCTGCCTGACCAGTTCGGCGCGGGGATCTTCCTCTTCTTCTTCCGGTTCTTCAGGAGGGGGTAAAAGCAATCGGGATTTAATATGAATAAGAGTCGCGGCCATCACCAGATACTCGCCGGCCAAATCCAAGTTAAGCGCCTTGATCATCTTGAGATAATCAAGGTATTGCTCGGTAATAAGAGCGATGGGGATATTATAGATGTCAATTTCATTTTTCTTGATCAAATAAAGAAGCAGATCCAGCGGGCCTTCAAAGATATCCAGCTTAATTGCATAATTTAAATTTTGTTCATTATCCATATAATTCATCGAAAGCCCGACTGAGGACATCCATTAGATATTAATCGCGGCACGTACTTCATGCATGGTCTGACGGGCGATTTTCGTTGCTTTTTTATTGCCTTCGCCTATGATCTCATCAATTTCATCCATAT
>DJVN01000290.1 GCA_002441205.1 Syntrophaceae bacterium UBA6255
TCCTCGCAATGCTAACGTGGCAACAATGTGGATACTGGAAAAACACTTTTGAGCTTTTTAACCATGCTCTACATGTAACAAAAGATAATTATTTGGCACATAACAGCAGAGGAATCGCTTATGGCGAGCTTGGTCAATATTACCATGCCATTGAAGATTTCAATGAAGCCATACGACTGAGACCTGATTATGCCAAAGCCTATAACAACAGAGGACTTGCTTATTTATTGCAGGGGGAAATAATACCGGG
This sequence comes from Syntrophaceae bacterium UBA6255, assembly GCA_002441205.1. GTDB lineage: Bacteria > Desulfobacterota > Syntrophia > Syntrophales > Smithellaceae > Smithella. Next base: position 251 of record DJVN01000290.1, read on the forward strand.
TTGCCAAGATGCGCAAAAAGCGTGTGAGCTGGGAAATTGCAGAACACTGGAAACCGCCACAAAAAAAGGATACTGTTATTAATGTGATGATGTGCGGCAACAAAAAATCGACACCGACAAAAATGTTTTATAATAAAAGATAATTCAACACACAAGAATGACCTTATGATCAAATAAAATAATAGTTGAAGATATGTATTTGAGTGAACTTAACCGGCAGGAATTTCTTTCGACCATGGATGATATAAGGTCTGTGAAGGATATGCTGGCTGCGTTGAATATCTTTTCATATTAGCACTAATTTACAGGCCTGATGAGCAGAGACTATTTTTGGCGGAATATGTTGATCATCTTTTTGTGAATCAGGGTGTTAGATGCGAGAAGACTGGAAGAGGATATGTCCCATTTTTCACCGAAGAGATTGGAAACTCTGCCGCCTGATTCTTCCACCATCAGACAGCCTGCCGCCGTATCCCAGGGTTTGAGTTTGAGTTCCCAGAAACCATCAAACCTTCCCGCTGCCAAATAAGCCAAATCAAGTGCCGCTGCCCCGGCGCGACGAATCGCCTGAACATTGACGGCCATCAAATTAAAATAATCGAGATTGTTCTCCTTGCTTTCTCTAATATCATACGGAAAACCCGTGGCCAGCAGACTGCGGGAAATATTTTTTACGGAAGAAACCGTCAATTTCCGGCCGTTCAGATAAGCGCCCTTGCCGCGTGTAGCAGAAAATAATTCCTCCCGCATGGGGTCATAAATGACGCCCAAAGCCATCTCGCCGTCGACTTCCAGCGCAATAGAAACGCAAAAGACAGGATAGCCGTGAGCGTAATTTGTTGTTCCATCCAATGGATCAATAATCCAGCGTATTTTCCCTGAGCCGCTTACAGCCGGCGATTCTTCCGACAGAATTCCATGGTCGGGGAAGGTCTTTTTTATGGATTTCATGATCAAGGCTTCGGACATTTTGTCCGCTTCCGTGACGAGATTGATCTTGCCTTTGTAATGAATTTTATGTGTCCGGCTTAATTTCTTTTTCAATAAGGCGCCCGCCTGGCAAGCCAGATCAACAGCAAACGATTTCAGTTTCAACATATAAAGCACTCCTGCAAATCTTATTAAAATAATAGTAACAATAAAATTTAAAATAGTTCTACTGATAAATGTTTTTATCTTAAATAGTTGTATTACAATTAAAATAATGCTAAATATGCAAGCAAAATTAACATTATTTGTGAATTTATATGTTTACCGAAAAAACACTAAGCGAGAATTCGCAAAAATTGAAGATTAAACGGGAATCAATGGGGCTTTCTCTGGATGATGTATTTAAGAAAATACGTATCAGGGCAAGTTATCTTCAAGATATAGAAAACGGCCAATTTCATTTGCTGCCCGGTCCGGTTTATACGCGAAACTTTATTAAAACCTACGCAAAATTTCTAGGTGTTGATGAAGACCTTGTGCTTCAAGATTATGATGCCTTTATTAACGCTCGTAAGGAAGAGCAGACGCCGCCGGAGGCAGTTCCCGAAGGAAACCCGTTTTTTGCATCAGTGGCCAATAAAAAGAATTACTGGGGACTTATTTCTGTATTGGTAATCGTTTTGATTATTTGGTTTATTGTTAAACAGAATACGCCGGTGCCCATGGAAATTGAATCGGCCGGTAAAATCCATGCTCCTGCTGCCGCAGTCAAGGAACAAAACGTGAATTCCTTGCCCAACGCAACATCTGCGGGAAATCAGCAGATGGCGGCTAATGTCATGACCGATGGCAGCATAGTTGAAGGCGAAACTGTTAACACAGCACCACTGGAAAAACAAATCTCATCAAGCGACTTTCAAAAAAGCACATTAGTTATTACAGCCATTGAGGAAACATGGATTCGCGTTAAACCGGGCGATAATCCGTCAATTCAGATTTTAATGAAACCCGGAGATAAATTTGAAAACAACGCGGAAACATATAATTTGGACATTGGTAATGCCGGAGGAATTAAGATACAGTATAAGGGGAAATATATTGAGAATCTTGGAAAATCCGGAGTGGTAGTCCATATACAATTACCACAATTAAACTAATAAAAAAAGTCAAGAGGTAATATTATGTTTGGAATGGGATGGCAGGAACTTGTTATCGTTTTAATTATCGTCGTGATTATCTTTGGTGTCGGGAAATTGCCGGAAATCGGTTCAGCCCTGGGCAGAGGAATTAAAAATTTCAAAAAATCAATGAACGAACAAAATGAAATCACCGATAATTCATCAAATAAGGATAAAGAAGAAGATAAAAAGTAGTTTCTGCTTGCGTAATAATCTATCGGCGCATTTGAGGTCGCTTCTTTCCTCTCGACATTTCAATCTGACTCATATTGCTTAAGGCCAAGGGGGTCAAGCCAAGGGGGTCAAGTCTTTGCTTGGCTCTTGGCTCATGTTAATAGTTTCTCGACTGCTTCCACCCTTTGCCGCATATTCCTGTTCCTGACCATCTCCTGCTTCGTTCTTGTAATCACGCTGCCTACACTACTGTAATGGCTCATGCCGAAATGTTGCCCGATATCTTGTAAAGATGTTCCGGTATGTTTCCTCATCAGATATATGGCGACATTCCGCGCTTCGTTATAGTTGCCGCGCCTAGATTTCATAAGTTCTTCCGTTTCCAATTGGTAAAACTTGACTACGGCGTGTTCGATCTCGGTCTTGTCTATTGCCAGTTCTCTGAACTGGGGCATCTCTTTCTTGATCGTCTTTCCGCTATATTTATTTTTAATGTCGTTTATGAAATCCTTAGCCCCCAGATACAGCGGCAGGTTGCTTCTTTCATATATGGTCTTCAATGTTTCCGATTCTGTCTGCTTGATGTATTCAAGGTAAGCTTGTTTTTGTTTATTCGTGTGCTCTTCCAGCATGGACAAAACAAAATCCTTGTGCAGCCAGTTCCATTGGTTGCTTTCGGTTATATAGGCTTTGTGGGATGTCCAGCGATAGTCTTCCAGGCGCTTCACCAGTCCGGCTCGTAACGGATTGCGGTGGATGTATCGAATCAGTTCCAGAAGATAGCTGTCCTGATCAACGATGATGCTTTTATAGCGGCCCCGAAATAATGGCCCGTCGCTTCTGTAGGTTCTGTTGTAATATTGGGTATATAGGCCGTTGATGTGGCGCATGCAGCGCGACAGGTTGGCCCCCGGTGTCTGTAATAATAGATGATAATGATTCGACATCAAACAATAGGCCGCTATCTTTACTTTCCACTGGAAGGATGCTTCTCTCAATAATTCAATAAAGACAAGGTAGTCTTCCGGTGTATTGAATATCTTTGTTCTGCTTCTCCCCCGGTTCATGACATGATACCAGGCATTGGGATATTGGATTCTTAACGGACGGGTCATTTTAATTTATTCCTATTCTTAACTCATCATTACATCTGCATATGCTTGCATCACGCCGCAACAGCATGAGCTCTTTCCCTCCAAGAGCCAAGCAAAGACTTGACCCCTTTTCTT
>DJVN01000186.1 GCA_002441205.1 Syntrophaceae bacterium UBA6255
ATCACCCATTTTTGTGTTTGACGAAACAGAGTCCTTCTATTATAGTTGTAACAAATGATATTCGGCCGCTGACGATGCGACAATAAAATTTTATCTTTATAACGGGGGTTCAAACCATGAGTAAATCAATGGACAAAGGGAAAAAAGACGCCAAGAAAAAACCCGCAAAATCCATCAAGGAAAAAAAAGAGGCCAAGAAGTTGAAGAAGGCGGCTAAAGCGGCCTTCTAATCAGGCAAGAAAAAACAGCGGTATTTTTTACGGCGATTTTCACAAAATATTTAGTGTGAGGCTCAAATTTCAAAAGCGTAGCGCATTGAAATTTTTAAGTCGAACAATCCCGCACAGCGGAGGGTATCATACCCCGCCCCTTGGAGCGGAATCAGGGTTCAGGGCTTGCCCTGGGGTTCATACCCGTGATATCCTGTTTTGATCAGGACATAATGTTTGTGCGCTCATGCTCCGAAATCTTTACCGTGCCTTAATATTGCTACATAAAAACTACTCCAAAAGGATTATTGATGAAAATTAAATTTCTGGGAGCGGCCAGAGAAGTCACCGGCTCCTGTTTTATCATTGAAACCGATCAGGTAAGGTTCGCCGTTGACTGCGGCATGCACCAGGGCGGATCAGACGTTGAAATGCGCAACTGGGATATTGAAGCCTATCACCCGTCTCATATAGATTTTTTTGTTATCACCCATGCTCATATTGATCATTCTGGATTATTGCCACGTATGGTGCAAAACGGATTCAAGGGGCCTGTTTACGCAACGGAGCCGACGGGAGATCTGTTAAAAATACTGCTGCTGGACAGCGCACATATTCAGGAAACAGAGGCGACTTCAAAAATAAGAAGAATGCAGCGCTATGGCAAGACTGAAAAGATTGTACCGTTATATTCAACAAAAAACGCTGAAGCCGTCTGTCCGTTAATTAAAACAAAACGATACAATGAGCCTTTCTTTCCCGCTGACGGGATCAAAGCAAACTTCAAGGATGCCGGCCATATTCTTGGTGCGGCCATTCTGGAATTATTCGTCGAAGAAAACGGTGCAGCTATAAAACTGGTTTTTTCCGGTGATATCGGCCGCCGTCATCAGTTGCTTATGGAGGATCCCGTAACAATTAGTGATGCAGACTATCTTTTTATGGAATCCACTTACGGTGATCGCGATCATAAAGGCGAAGAGGACAGTCTCAATGAAATGGCCGAGGCCATTCAGTATAGTTATTCCAGGGGCGAAAAGATCATCATCCCCGCTTTTGCCGTTGAGAGAACGCAGGAGATGCTTTACTCTCTTTATCTGCTGGACATCAAAGGAAAACTGCCCAAGGATATGCCGGTGTATCTCGACAGCCCTTTGGCCATCAAGGCCACAGAGATATTTCGGCGACATCACGCATATCTGGATACAGATACGCAAAACATTTTAAAAAAAGGTGAAGATCCTCTGGATTTGCCGCAGCTGCAGTTTTCATCATCGACCGAGCAATCGATGAGAATCAACGAAATGGAAGGGTCGGCCATCGTTATTTCCGCCTCCGGTATGTGCAACGCCGGAAGGATCAGACACCATCTGCGGCATAATTTGTGGCGGCCCGGCGCAAGCATTGTGTTTGTCGGTTTTCAGGCGCAGGGAACGCCCGGTCGTAAGATTATCGAAGGCGCTAAAAAAATCCGCATCTTTAATGAAGATATCGCTGTAAAAGCTAAAATATGGACCATCGGTGGTTTCTCCGCTCACGCCGGACAAAGTCAGCTTTTGGATTGGCTCGGACATTTTCAGAATAAAAAAATGCCGGTGTTTTTGGTGCACGGTGAAGCCGGCGCGCAGGATACCTTGGCTGCTTTAATCCGGGAGAAACTGGGATTTGATGTCGCCATTCCCGAATATCTGGAAGAAATTACTGTTAAAGCCGGAGCAAAACCGGAAGTATTAAAACGGCCACCGGCGGTACCGCCGCCGGTTGAGCTGACTCCATTACTTGCTGATTTGAAGACGAAACTTGATTACCTCTATAGCCAACTGGGCAATATTCAGGAGTTGCCCGCGTCGCGTCAGGTTGAGTTTCTTGAGCTGCTCAAACAGGCCAGTATGAATATTGACGAAATAAAAATCAGGGATTCCAACACGCGGAAATAGATGATATGAATCCTAATTTAAGCGGTTGCATATTATATTATCCCGCTCGGCTTTGCCTCGGGGATAATTCGACCATCAAATTTCAGTGCACTTCGTTTCTGAAATTTGGATCTCATTAACTTTAATCCATGATCTTGTAGTTAAAAGAAGCGATGATATGCAGGCGCGAAAGTTTATAGACTGCCGGCAGAGGCTCGTAAGGTGCCGCCTGCTGGACAACGTTTAAAGATCCCTCGTCAAGATCCATGGATCCCGATGAGGATAAAAGCGTTACACCGGCAAGGTTACCGTCCGCGTCAATGGACATTCGGACAACGACGTCTCCTTCTTCATTTTTGGCAAAAGCTTTCTGAGGATATTTCCAAAGCCCAAGAATCTTCTTTTTGATTTTCATCAAATAAGTAACATACTTGATATCGGTACTGCCCCAGTCAATCGTCTCCTCGCGCCATCCATCATCGTTAAGCAGCGAACCTTTATCTTTTTTTGTTTGAGCCGGTTTTATGTTTTCCTTTGTTTCTTTTTCTTTTTTAGGAGCCGGTTTTTCTTCCAAATCCAGCTCCTTGATGCTTACCGAAAGCACGTCCATCGGTATGATGTTTTCACGCAAATCAATCATCCCGGCAACCGCAAGTAGCGTTAAATGAATTACAACAGATATAATTACCGGCCATAATATGGCTTTTCTGCTCATAGGTTACGTTTCCCGGAACATAAAATTTCTTCAAGCGGGCAAACTTGTATTACAACCATATACGGCATTGGTCGCAAAATCAACAACATGAATTCAAGAATGAAAATATTTTCCCCAGAGTCGAAAGAAAAAGGTTAATAATATGTGCAAAAAAAACAGGCAGGTCTGAAACCTGCCTGTTTCTGAAAAAATATATTGGAGATCTATTCGATATTAGCGCTGACAACGGAGGCTATCTGCATCATATCAATGGTTTGTCCTTCTTTTAATTTCGTGAAGTCTACAACCTTGCCACTCGAGGTTTTAACCTTGGTATTGTTAATAATCTTGATTAACTTGGCGTCAATGACAATGTTCTTTCCCGCGTTTTCGGCTTTGCCGTTAACTTTTGTGGTCTGCAGCTTGTTCGCCTTGATGTAATCCCACAGCTTCTTGGTTATTTCTGTGCGGGGAAGCGCTTTAGCGCCCAGCAATTCTGCCAGATCCGCCTTCAATTTCACCGGTTTGCTTAACCCTTTTTTTTCTGCCATAATAATTGCCTCCGTTCTTTAAAATTTTGTTGATGCTTTTATAAGATATTAGCGAAATGCAGTATAAGAACTTTCTTATTTGTATGTCAAGAAAATATTGCTGACAAAAATCACAGGTGCCTATTTTAATTTTTGTAAGGAAACAGTGCGTGTAAATCAAGTTAAACATGCGACGCCTACATCGTAAAGTAGTTTTTAAAAGGCATTTTCGGAATAAAAAAATCACAAAAACGTCTCTTTTTAACCAATATTAATTGACATACAAAATGGTTCTATTTATAGTTAAAAACAGAATCAATAAGGTTTTGTTAATTTTGAAAAAAGAGGAGAAATCGGATGATTCAGGAAACGGGATTTGACAACGAAAAATACATTCAAGAACAGACAACAGAAATCCTCAAAAGAGTTGACCGGTTCAACAACAAACTTTATCTCGAATTCGGCGGCAAGCTCCTCTATGATTATCATGCCGCCCGTGTTCTGCCCGGTTATGACCCAAATGTGAAGATGCGTCTCATCCGGGAATTAAAAGAGAAGGCTGATATCATCCTTTGTATTTACGCCGGCGACATCGAAAGGAAAAAAATCCGCGCCGACTTCGGAATAACCTACGACGCGGACGCTCTCAAGCTGATCGATAACCTCCGAACGTGGGGGATCAATGTTCTGGGTGTTGTGATCACCCGTTTTGAAGAACAGCCCGCGGCAATCATTTTTAAAAACAAACTGGAAAGACGCGACATTCCTGTTTATACGCACCGGTTCACCAAGGGATACCCGACAGACGTGGAAACGATTGTCAGCGACGAAGGTTACGGCGCAAATACGTATATCAAAACTAATAAACCGCTGGTGATCGTAACCGGACCGGGGCCGGGCAGCGGCAAGATGGCTACGTGTCTTTCCCAGCTCTACCATGATTACAGACAGGGCATAAAATCCGGTTACGCCAAATTTGAAACCTTTCCCATCTGGAATATTCCTCTGAAACATCCGGTCAATGTCGCCTATGAAGCTGCGACAGCAGACATCCGGGACTTCAATCTTATTGACCCGTTTCATCTGGACGCTTACGGGGAAAAATCAGTGAATTATAATCGTGATGTGGAAGTATTTCCGGTACTCAAACGAATTCTGGAAAAGATCACCGGAGAGCCTTCATTTTACAAATCACCGACGGACATGGGTGTGAACCGTGCCGGTTTCGCCATTATTAACGATGACGTCACCCGGCAGGCATCCAAAATGGAAATGATTCGCCGTTACTTCCGTTACCGCTGCGAGTACGCGATGGGGTTTACCGACCGGGAAACTGTCCAGCGCGTCGAGTTGTTCATGAAAGATTTCAATCTGGAGCCGGAAGAACGTCCGGTCGTTTCACCGGCCAGGGAAGCCGCCGTTACGCCACCTCAGGAAGAAAGAGATTACGAAAGAGGCAATGAAGGAATATTCTGCGGCGCCGCCATCGAATTGAAAGACGGAAAAATTATCACGGGCAGCAATTCTTCCCTGATGCACGCGGCGACCAGCATGGTTCTGCACGCGGTCAAGCATCTGGCGGAAATTCCCGACAAAATAAAACTTTTGCCACCCCAGATTACCGATTCGGTCAAAAATTTAAAAACGGAAATTCTTGATGAAAAATCGGTAAGCCTTGATTTGGAGGAGGCTCTGATTGCCATCAGCATCAGTGCGACAAACAATCCGGCCGCTCAACTGGCGCTGGAAAAACTGCGGGAGCTTCGTGATTGCGAGGCTCACATGACCCATATTCCCACTCCTGGCGATGAAGCCGGACTGAGGAGGCTTGGCATTAACCTGACAACCGACCCGAATTTCTCTACCAATGATTTGTTCATAACATGAAATAATAAAATCGTAGCTGACAGGCATCATTATAAAAAATTCAAGGCAAGACACAGTACGTCCCGTCGGGCAAAACAGGTTGACAAAAAAAGTCTTTTAACTGATAATTTTTCCCAATTAAGGAGGTCTATATGACAGTCAAGATAGCCATTAATGGCTTCGGAAGAATTGGACGGCTTGTTTTCAGAGCCGGATATAAAAGTAAAGATGTGGAATTTGTCGCGATCAATGATCTCGCGGACGCCAAAACCCTTGCTCACCTGCTCAAATACGATTCAACGCATGGAACGCTGGATGCAGAGGTTAAGGTCGGAAACAATTCCATTATTGTTGACGGAAAAGAAATAAAAACGTTTTCCGTCCGGGAACCGGAAACGTTGCCCTGGAAAGACATGGGTGTTGATGTCGTTCTGGAAAGTACCGGCAGATTTACCGATAAGGAAGGTGCGGGAAAACACATCGAAGCCGGAGCAAAAAAGGTCGTCATTTCCGCGCCGGCGAAAAGCCCTGATGTCACCTTTGTTCTCGGTGTTAACCAGGAAGACTACGACAAGACCAGACATAACATTATTTCTATGGGCTCCTGCACGACAAATTGTCTGGCCCCGATTGTCAAAATCCTGAATCAGGAATTCGGTATTGAATACGGCCTGATGACCACGATTCATTCCTTTACCAATGATCAGGTTGTTTTGGATGAACCGCACAAGGATTTAAGAAGAGCGCGAGCGGCCGCTTTGTCCATGATACCAACCACAACCGGCGCGGCCCGGGCCATAGCGGAAGTCATTCCTGAAATGAAGGGAAAACTTGACGGTCTGGCCATTCGCGTGCCGACGCCGAATGTTTCGCTGGTTGATTTTGTGGCAACGCTTTCCAAAAGTACCACAAGAAATGAAATCAATGATAAATTCCGTGAATATGCCCAAAGCGCCATGAAGGGTATCCTTGCGTGTTCGGAGGAAGAACTGGTTTCCAGGGATTTCAACGGCAACAAGCATTCATCCATTGTGGATATGCCCAACACGACTGTCATCGGCGGCAACATGGTCAAGATTCTTTCCTGGTATGACAATGAAAAGGGCTTTTCCAACAGAATGCTGGAACTGCTTTCTTTTATCATGAAGTAGGCTAAAATAATCGGGGGTAAAACATGCAATATATTGATCAGATCGACTTGAAGAATAAACGAGTATTTATCAGGGTAGATTTCAATGTCCCGTTGGATAAGTCGGGAAAAGTCACAGACGATACCCGTGTGCGGGCGCATTTGCCAACAATAAACTACGCTCTCGATAAAGGCGCGAAGGTTATCATAGGGTCTCACCTTGGACGGCCCAAAGGAAAAAGAGTTGAAGAGTTCTCTTTGAGACCAGTTGTGAATATCCTCTCCGGCCTTCTCCATAAGAGTGTAGTCTTTGTCGCTGATAATGTGATAGAAAAAGCCGTTCAAGCCGTAGGCAGCATGAAAGCAGGAGAAGTAGTGCTGCTGGGAAATCTGAGATTCTATCCGGGAGAAGACAAAAACGATGTGGAGTTTGCCAAGCAACTTGCGGGACTTTGCGACGTTTACATTGATGATGCCTTTGCTGTATCACATCGTGCCGCGGCTTCCAATTCAGCAATCACGGATTTTGTTCCCGTCTGCGCGGCAGGATTCCTGTTGAAAAATGAACTCGAATATTTTAATAAGGCCATGGGAAATCCAGCGCGGCCACTTTGCGCCATTATTGGCGGCGCAAAGGTTTCTGATAAAATCGGTGTGCTGGAAAAATTAATTGATAAGGTGGACAAACTTATTGTCGGCGGCGGCATGGCTTTCACTTTTTTGAAAGCTGCTGGTTACGGTATTGGCAAATCTTTATGCGATCACGATATGCTCGACTTGGCGCGGAATATTATGGAAAAGTCCAGACAGAAAAATGTTCAGTTTTTATTGCCGGTGGATGCCGTCATTGCTCAAGCCGCAACGGCGGAAGCCGAAGCCAAAGTTTGCGGCATAAAAGAAATACCCCAAGAATGGATTGGATTGGATATAGGTCCGGCCACCATTTCGCTGTTCAGTGACGCTTTGAAAGGCGTCAAGACGATTATCTGGAATGGTCCGATGGGCATGTTCGAGCTTGCACCTTTCAGCAAAGGAACGTTCGAATTGGCCCATGCTGTGGCCAATTCTGGAGCGCTCACGGTAGTTGGAGGCGGTGATACGGATACGGCAGTTCATCAGGCAGGTCTTGGCGCGAAGATGTCTTATATATCCACCGGCGGCGGCGCGTTTTTAGAATTACTGGAAGGTAAAATACTGCCGGGAATCGCCGCACTGGAAAAATAAGAGGGATAAGTTTTTAGGCAAAAAACAAGATATTATGTAATCCCACTTAGCTTCGCACGTGAGATAATTAGACTAACGCTTTAATGAACCTTGATCTTCCGACACGTAGTACGTGGAAAATCATAGAGTGAATTATCCCGCCACCTTCAGGTGGCAGGGACAAACTTCATCCCGACGCATCGGGATTCGTTTTCAGGGAGTCTCATTATGAGAAAATGGATTGTTGCCGGCAACTGGAAGATGAACAACACCATCGCCGAGTCGATCGCTCTGGCGAAAGCCATTAAAGAGGACGCCTCAGGTTTTCAAGGAGGAATTATCATCCTCGCTCCTCCTTTTACCGCTCTGTACAGCGTTAGTGAAATCATTAAAGGTTCCAACCTGGGACTGGCCGCGCAAAATATGCATTACGAAGACAAGGGAGCCTTTACTGGTGAAGTGTCACCCGCGATGCTCAAAGATATTGGGTGTGACTATGTAATTATCGGCCATTCCGAGCGCAGGAAATATTTTCAGGAAAACGATGCCGATGTTAATCTGAAAGTCAAAAAAGCGCTTAGTGCCGGATTGATTCCCCTCATGTGTGTTGGAGAAACTGATGAAGAGAGGGAAAAAGGAATAACACAGGAGGTTGTCGGCAGGCAGGTGAAAAATGGATTAGCCGGCCTGGCCAAAATTGACAATGTCGTAATGGCCTATGAACCGGTTTGGGCAATCGGTACGGGCAAAGTCGCCACGTCCAAACAGGCGCAGGAAGTTCATGCCTTCATTCGCGGCATCTTAAGAAAGACATACGGTGATGCGGCAAACGATGTGAATATTCTCTACGGGGGCAGTGTTACAAAAGATAACATTGGCGATTTAATTGCCATGGAAGATATTGACGGCGCGCTGGTTGGTGGCGCATCCTTAAAAGCTGATGGCTTTTTCGGCATTATAAAGGAAATCTCTTCCAGAAAATAATCCGCAACAAATTTTTTTCAGCGTTTAACGCAGAGTTAGTGATTGTCGGAAACTTATCGATCGTACGAGCTATTGAATTTTTGTGTCAATTCCGATCAGTGGGCTTCGTCCCAGTTCTTGCCGGATGCGATTTCTACCTTCAACGGCACTTTTAACTTAATGACTTCTTCCATTTCCTTCTTTACCAGCGCCATGACCTTTTCTTTTTCTTTTGCCGGCGCTTCGACGACCAGTTCATCATGCACCTGCATAATCAGACGCGCGGAGAATTTGTCCCTTTTCAGAAGCTCTGCAATATTGACCATCGCTACTTTAATCAGATCGGCGGCCGTACCCTGAATGGGCGCGTTGATCGCCATACGTTCGGCAAACTGGCGCACGGATGGAATCTTGCTTTTCAGCTCCGGCAGATAGCGACGGCGGTTCAGCAGCGTGCAGACAAAACCGTCACGGCGCGCGCCTTCAAGAATGCCGTCAAGATACGCGCGCACGTTCTTATACCGCTGAAAATATCCGTCGATGTATTCCTGCGCTATTTTCATGGAAACGCCCAGTTCCCTGGCGAGACCGAAAGCGCTCATTCCGTAAAGAATGCCGAAGTTAATGACTTTGGCCTGACGGCGCATATCGGCATTCACCATCTGCGGAAAAACGCCGAAAACATCCGAAGCGGTGCGGCTGTGAATATCCTCGTCAGCGGTAAAAGCCTCGATGAGCGCTTCATCTCCGGATAAATGCGCCAGCACGCGCAATTCGATTTGCGAATAGTCGGCGGAAATCAAAAAACAATCCGGATCGGCGATGAAGGCCTGCCGGATTCTTTTGCCTTCCAGCGTACGGATGGGAATATTTTGTAAATTGGGATTGCTGCTGGAGAGCCTGCCTGTGGCGGTTACCGTCTGATTGTAGGAGGTGTGAATCCTGCCTGTTTTCGGATGAATCAACGTGGGCAGAGCGTCCACGTAAGTAGATTTCAGTTTGGTAAGTGAGCGATAAGCCAGAATCTCGGCGGGCAATTCGTGACTGCGGGCAAGGTCTGTTAAAACATCCACATCAGTGGAATAGCCTTCTTTTGTTTTTTTCCCGGACGGCAGTTTTAGTTTTTCAAATAAGATGGCCTGCAACTGTTTGGGAGAATTGATGTTGAATTTTTCACCGGCCAGATGATGAATCTTGACTTCGGAAAGAGATAGCAGTTGCGTCAGTTCCGTTGACATTTGCTTCAAAAGCGACGTGTCCACCAGGACGCCCTTTTTCTCCATATCGGTCAGGACATACAGCAGCGGCATCTCCACCTTATGGTACAGATCAAAGGAATCTATTTTCTTTAATTGCGCCATAACAGCGGGGGCCAGTTCATGCATGGCATCGGCTCTCTGCCCGGCGTACGCGGTCATTTTATCAACCGGCACTAAAGCCATGGGATAAGTTTTGCCTTTTCCTCCAGCCACGTCTTTGGGCGCAAGAATCTGCCGGTGCAGATTTTCCCAGACAACTTCATCGAGTTCATAGGAATGCTTGGCCGGATTGAGCAGATAAGCGGCCAACTGCAGATCTTCGGCTGATTGAATTTCAATATTATCCAGGGAGACTAAAGTCGTTTTCAAATCATAAACATATTTTTTTATTTTGGTGTCATTCAAGACAGGCGCAAGCGCAGAGAAAACTTCCTTGGCCGGCAACTGTTCTAAAACATTCGTGTGGCCAAACGGAATATAGGAAGCTTCTTTGCTGTCGCCCACGGCAATACCGATTAAATCCCCCGGCTGATTTTTTTCAAATATTACTTCGAGAGATATTTCATGGCTTTTCTTCAACTGAGTGACAAGTTCATCCAGTGCCTTTCTTTCCGTGACAGTTTTATATTCTTTAGCCGCTTTTCCGGTATCCCGTTTGATTTCCTGCAGAAGCGAGGAAAATTCAAATTCACTGAAAAGCTTTGAGAGCGCTTCTTTGTCCGGCTCCCTGGCTGCCGCGTCCTGAAAATCGAAATCGATTTCGATGTCTTTTCTGATATTGGCCAGTTGTCGGCTGAGTCTTGCCTGTTCGGCGTGCTGACGAAAACTTTCCCGCAGTTTGACATTTTTTAAATTATCAGCATTTTTGATCACGTTCTCAACGGAACCGTATTCTTCAATCAGCCTCTGCGCGGTTTTGGGACCAATGCCGGGAACCCCCGGAATGTTATCGGATGTGTCGCCCATCAGACCGAGAATCTCGACCACTTTATCCGGTCCAACGCCGAATTTTTCTTTCACCGCCGCCGCGTCATAGATTTTGTCCTTCATGGTGTCAATCATGGTGACATTCTCATCCACCAACTGCATCAAATCCTTGTCACCGGAAATAATCGCTGTACGCCAGCCTCGTGCATTCGCCCTTACGGTTAGCGTTCCGATAATATCATCGGCTTCGGTACCCTGCTTTTCCAGAACGCAAATGGAAAAACCGCGGACAACTTCCTTGATAAACGGAATCTGCGGAATGAGGTCGTCCGGCATGGGTTTGCGCGTTGCTTTATAATCCTCAAATTCTCCGTGTCGCGTGGTCGGCCCTTTGAGATCAAAAGTCATCACGATGTAATCCGGCTTAAGATCACGCATCAGCTTCAACAACATGTTGGTAAAGCCGTAAATGGCGTTGGTGGGAAACCCTTTGGAATTGGTCAGAAGAGGTATCGCGTAGAAGGCGCGGTAAATATAATTACTGCCGTCAACAATAGCCACTAATGGTTTTATACTTTTTTCAGTCATAAATAATACCTGTTCTAATAACAAGCACAACAGCCTTGGCTGACGGATCGTGAATTCTTACAAATATTTAACTGCATCATTCGGCTCATTCTTTTGCTTCTTGAGCCTGTTTTTGAAATTGTTCAGCCATTTTCTCAGCCTGTTTACGCATTTCGTCGGCTGCTTTTTGCATGTCTTCCGTATTATTCTGATATTCTTTTTGAATATCTTCGCCCATCTTCATCCATTTGTTCATCTCCGAGGACGCATGTCTGATTCGATATTCTCCCACGAAAGTCATTACCGCTAGAATTACGCCGATGATACCGAACACCAACCAGACTTTCCGGGAGGGCAGTTTATGAACATAAATGCTGGCCGTCACCAGAAAAAATACATAAATTACCATGTTGATAACGCCGCCGACATAAGGGACAGCGCCGATGATTGCCGTAATGGGAACCAGGGCGGTCATGTAAGCGCCGCAGCGATACGCCGTTTCATAATTTTCCTGCGATCCCATGAGTTTCCAGATTGCAAACAGGATAGCCGCAGCGATGAAACTGCCAATGACAAGCAAAATCGGCGTAAAAATGATGGAATCCAACTTTGAAGTCATCGCTCCGCCATAAGCTGCGTACGGACCGAACCCAATAAAATTTATTACAGCTTGAATAACACCGCCAATCAATCCCATGATGACGAGAAAAACCAGAGGCTCTAGAAAACCA
The DNA here is from genome assembly GCA_002441205.1 of Syntrophaceae bacterium UBA6255. GTDB lineage: Bacteria > Desulfobacterota > Syntrophia > Syntrophales > Smithellaceae > Smithella. The sequence continues at coordinate 11,995 of DJVN01000186.1, forward strand.
CCTGATTTAGGCATTCCCTGAAAAAATTCTGACGGCTTTGTAACGACGTTTACCGCTGTTTGCGGTATGGCTGCAAAGTTAATGCTCTTCGGTTCCATCTTTCCATCCTCCCATTTATAATGTTAAAAAATAAAGGTTGTTATTATCCCATGCTCACAAAGCCACATATTGGCTTCAATAAATTTTTATAAATCAAAAGAAGCATTGATTTTAAAAGTTCTTACTGCCCGCATATCCAGAATATCCGTTACACCGGTTATTTCCTTTAATTTGTTTAAGAATTTTTCCAATTCATCAGTATTTACGGCGCTGACGGTAAACCATATATTGTAATCATGACTGCGTTCATAATTGTGTGTGACATTTTTATTGGCGTTTACGATTTTCACGAATCTCTCGATTTTTTCTTCTGGCACGCGGGCAGCGCAAAGCGTACTGACTCGACCGAGTTTTGTGCCGTCAAACACGGCGCCGATCCGGCGGATGATTCCTTCGTCCTTCATTTTTTGGACCCGGCGGATGGTTTCTTCCTCGCTAATGCCGCACCGTTGACCGACAGTGAGAAAGGGCTGTTCCTCCAGCGGAAATTCCTTTTGCAGGATGTTTAATATCTTTTTATCGATCTCATCCATAATCTATTTCGTCATACCGCCGCAGACTTTAATACGAATTACTTTTTCTTAAGTATTTTATTTAACATCTTTTTAAAATCAGGCATCTTAATTTCTGGATTATAAAGATAATCTCCCCTAACAATAGCCATACCTTCTTCCATGCTACCCGGCGGGGGAGGTGCATTTACAAATTTAATTTCTAATTTAGCTTTGCTGTACTTGTCATATTCTCCCATTATTAAAAGATTTGATTTTACAATGGCGTCAATGTCTTTAGCCATTGCTATTAATATAATTAAACTGATCAAAGATAATGAAGCTTTTGCCAGCATTTGATACGTCTGGCTGGTAAAAATACTTAAGCTGGTTAATACAATCAAAAGTGCAATAATAGATGATAAATGTGTCCATTTATTTTGGTAATTTTCCCAATCTACTTTTATGTTCTCCGTGGAAGTTATTTTTAAATATTCTTTGTCTTTTAAGATCATAGGCGAACATGAATTAGCCACTTCATAGAAGAAACGGAATATTTTTTTAATCCAATAATACATAAAAGGTATGATTATAAATAATGGGAAAAACAATTTTATGTTTCCAATCTCTATATTCTTTGAAAGAATAAAGTAAATAATAAATGCAATGATAAAAGCGATGCTTGATATTTTTTCGTTACGGTAAAAATCATATTTGGTATTACACAATAACAAATGCTCTTTATATTTCCCTTCTTTTTTGACTAAATCTGAATTTTCATTAAGAACTCTTTCTATTTTCGCAATTATGATATTTGTTTTGCTTTTGACTCTGAATACCAATAGTATGCAACACCCCAAGGAACAAAACGATGTAAATCGCAACAATGAATTTAAAGTTATTTTTTCATAGCTGGTTATAAAGAAAATAATCGCAAATACAGATATAATAAATAAAAATCTGCCAAACGAAAGGCCACTCTGATAATCAGAAACACTTGGATATTTAGCTGAGTAATGTCTCATCTTAGTTAATAACCTTCAAATAACTTAGAATCATATCATATATTACTCTTTAAGGCTGTTCAAAAGTGCCGAGATGCTAGGCGCGCAAGAAACATATCGCGAGGCGTATATTTTAATACGTTGAGCGATGGGATTCGCAGCGCAACAACGCAGATCGGTACTTTTCAACAGCCGCCAGGTTTATACAAGCACAACGGTTCCTCCGCCAGATAATCCCCCGTCGCTTCATACGCGCGCGCGCGGCATCCGCCGCACACCTTGATAAACTCGCAACGGCCGCACTTGCCCTCATATTTACTGTAATCGCGCAAATTGCGAAAGACTTCTGATTTTTCCCAGATAGAGGCAAAGCTTTTTTTCTTCACATTACCGCAATCCAGCTCAAGATATCCGCAGGGCTGTACCTGACCGGTGTGCGAAATAAAGCAAAACGTGATTCCGCCCAGACATCCTCTGGTCGATTCATGAAAATGGCCTCCCGCTTTTTTCACCGGTTTTTCACCCTTGGATTTGTTCTGATGCATGATGCGGAAATAATGCGGCGCGCAGGTGGCTTTGAGTTGAATTTCACAATTCAGGCTTTCCTGATGGAACCACATCAGCGTCTCTTCATAATCGGCGGCGGTTATGGCCTGCGCGGCAAGGTCTTTCCCCCGGCCTGTGGGTACCAGCAGGAATATATGATGAGCGGCCGCGCCGATATCTTTTGCTAATTTGAAAATATCCTTAATCTGATCCAGGTTATTGGTTGTGATGGTCGTGTTGATTTGAAATTCCATCCCGGCATTTTTCAGCGCTTCAGTTCCGGACATCGCACCGGCAAAAGCTCCTTTCTGCTGACGAAACGCATCATGACTTTGCGCGTCTTTACCGTCAATGCTGATGCTGACTCTTTTGATGCCGCTCTCTATCATTTTATGAGCGACGGCCGGTGTGACAAGCATGCCGTTTGTCGCCATCACCATGCGCAAGCCCTTGTTTGTTCCATAGGAAGCAATTTCAAAAATATCCGGGCGCAGGAGCGGCTCGCCGCCGGTTAAGATAATCACCGGCGCAGATACTGCCGCGATTTCATCGATCAGCTTGAGGCACTTTTCCGTGGAAAGTTCTCCCGAATAAGGGCCGAGGCTCGAAGCCGCCCGGCAGTGCACGCAGTTGAGATTGCAGCTTCGCGTCACTTCCCACGCGATCATACGGACTTTATTATCAAGGACAATCGACATAATATTACATTTTACTTGTTCAGTAGATTTGCCACCTGCGGGGCAAAATAGGTGATTATAATATCCGCGCCGGCGCGTTTGATGGATATCAGTGACTCCATCATCGCCCGTTCTTCATCAAGCCAGCCAAGTTGCGCAGCCGCTTTAATCATCGCGTATTCACCGCTGACATTATACGCCGCCAAAGGCAAATCAAATTCCTGTTTGGCGCGGCAGATGATATCCAGATAGGCTAGCGCCGGTTTCACCATGATGATATCTGCGCCTTCGTTCACATCCAGCGATATTTCCCGTATCACTTCATCGGCGTTGGCCGGATCCATCTGATAAGCTTTTCTGTCACCAACCTGCGGTGCGCTTTCCGCGGCTTCGCGGAAAGGTCCGTAAAATGATGAAGCGTATTTTGCGGAATAAGCCATGATCGGCACAGCCTCAAAAGCATTTTCATCAAGCGCTTCGCGTATGGCTGCCACCTGCCCGTCCATCATCGCGGAAGGCGCCACCATATCGGCTCCGGCGCGCGCGTGTGAAAGAGCGGTTTCTGCCAGCACCTCGAGCGTTTCGTCATTCTGCACATTGTCTTTTTCCAGCATGCCGCAGTGACCGTGGCTGGTATATTCGCAAAGGCAGACATCTGTAATGACCAGAATGTCAGGCACTTCATTTTTAATGCGTTTGACGGCCTGTTGAACAATGCCGTCTTTGGCAAACGCTCCTGTGGCCATTTCATCTTTCTTCGCCGGAATGCCGAAAAGCAGAACAGCGGGAATTCCAAGCTCGCGCGCTTTTTGCGCCTCTTTGGCGATATAATCCACCGACAACTGGAATTGGCCGGGCATGGATGCAATCGGCTTTTTCACGCTCTTGCCGGTCACCGCAAAAAGCGGATAGACCAGATCGTCAACGCTTAATTTTGTCTCGCGTATCAAACGCCGGAAGTTTTCATTTTTTCTCAACCTGCGGGCACGATATTCAGGAAATTGCATTTTTCATTCCTCCTTCTTGTCCCGCGGCAGAAAGCCTTCATGCAACCGCCTGAAGTTTAATGCTTTCTGCCAATCGCGGGATGTCGCCTTTATTAAAGGAGCCTCCGGCTCATACCGAAGGGGCTCCATGTATTTCTTCATCGGTCAGATAACAGGCGGGATCGGGTCCCCAGAGGTCACCTTCCGATTCAGCCCGGGCGCGAAAATTGCCGGCGCAAACGCCAAGCCACAGGCATCCCGCGCACCGCCCCTGGACATGTTTCTTTTTATCTTTCATTTTCATCAAAAATTCATTCTTTTCATCCATCCAGATTTCGCCAAAAGGCCTCTTGCGAACATTGCCCAGAGATTGATTGCGCCAGAACTGATCGGGATATACCTCACCGTCCCAGCTCACGCAACCGATGCCAACGCCGGAAGAATTGCCCTCGTTCATCTCCAGCAATTCCAGAATCTCTTTGGCTCGCTCGGGATTTTCTTTTTTCATTTTCAGATATAGATACGGACCGTCGGCGTGGTTGTCCACCGTCAGAATTTCCGGAGACAGGCCGTCATCGAACATCTTTTTGGTTTGCGCGGCGATCAAATCAATCAATTTGCGGGTTTCCTCATGCGTCAAATCTTCCTCGCGCAGCTTAGAGCCGCGTCCGGTGTACACCAGATGATAGAAACACATCCTTTCAATCTTTTCTTTTCTCAACAGTTCGAACATATCCGGCACGTCGGCCACATTATGTTTATTGACCGTAAAACGGATGCCAACCTTGATTCCCGCGTCGCGACAGTTGCGGATTCCCTCGATGGCCGCGGCAAAAGCGCCATTCTTTCCCCGAAATCTGTCATGCGTTTTTTTCAGACCGTCGAGGCTTACGCCCACATAAGAGAGGCCGATCTTCTGAAGTTTCGCCGCGATCTCCCTGGTAATCAGCGTGCCGTTGGTGGAGATGACCGCGCGCATGCCCTTGC
>DJVN01000012.1 GCA_002441205.1 Syntrophaceae bacterium UBA6255
AAGAAAAAAGAAAAAAAGAACATTACCGAAGGTATTGCGCATATTCAATCCACTTTTAATAATACCATTGTCACGATAACCGATATGAGTGGTAATGTGATTGCGTGGTCTTCATCCGGATTGCAGGGTTTCAAGGGCTCGCGTAAAAGTACGCCTTTTGCCGCTCAAATGGCTGCGGAAGATGTCGTGCGTAAGGCCAAGGAACAGGGACTGCGCAAAGTCCAAGTTTATATCAAGGGGCCCGGATCGGGAAGAGAATCGGCGCTGCGCTCATTGCAGATTGCCGGTCTGACGATAACTTTGATTCGCGATGTGACGCCTGTGCCGCATAACGGATGCAGACCGCCGAAACGTCGCAGAGTATAAAAAAGTAAAGAATAAAATTAAGAAAAATAAGGGAGGCTTTTTTGGCAAGATATACGGATTCCTCATGCAGGTTGTGTCGTCGTGAAGGATTAAAACTTTTTTCCAAGGGCGACAGATGCTATTCGGAGAAATGTTCCTTCGAAAGAAGGGAATATGCTCCGGGAGATCATGGTCAGATGCACAAAAAGCAGCGTTCTGATTATGGTGTCCAGTTAAGGGAGAAGCAGAAATTGAAAAGAATGTACGGCCTTTTGGAGAAGCAGTTTAAGGGCTATTTTGAAAAGGCTGATAAACAAAAGGGCATCACCGGAACCAACTTGCTCGTGCTTCTGGAAAGAAGGATGGATAACATGGTTTTTCGCATGGGCTTTGCCAATTCCAGAATTGAAGCAAGACAGTTAGTCAGTCACGCTCATTTCCTGGTTAACGGTAAACCGGTTAACATTCCATCGTATTTGCTCAGGGCCGGTGATGAAGTTTCAGTGAAGGAAGGCAGCCGTAAGGTAACCCGCATATTAGGAGCGGTGGAAACAGTTGTCAGACGCGGTGTTCCTCATTGGTTGGAATTGGATAAAGATAATTTCAAGGCTAAAATTAAGACGCTGCCCGTGCGTGAAGATTTAACCATGCCGGTGCAGGAGCAGCTTGTTGTAGAGCTTTATTCGAAGTAATCATAAACTGTTTTTTTAAAACAAGCTACTATAAGGATGGGTTTAATTATGCAAAGGAACTGGTCAAGTTTGATTCGTCCCAAGCGTATTGATGTTGATGATGCGACACATACGAATTTCTATGGAGAGTTTACCATACAGCCTCTAGAAAGAGGTTTTGGTATCACATTGGGTAATGCGTTAAGAAGGGTGCTGCTTTCTTCAATACAGGGGTCAGCTATCGTTTCAGCGAAAATCGAAGGAGTATTACACGAGTTTTCCACGGTACCCGGAGTCAAGGAAGATATAACAGACATTATCTTAAACCTCAAAGGTGTGCGCTTTAAACTGGGGGGTGCAAACACCAAAGAAGTAAGTATTGATGTTACCCGCACAGGCGCTGTGACCGCTGCCGATATTATTACAGACGGTGCGGTGGAAGTTTTGAATCCTGAACATCATATTGCCACAATATCCAACGGTTTTTTCAAGGCAAAATTGATGGTGAAAATGGGCAAAGGTTACGTTCCAGCTAAAAAGGAACTCGAGCCGGATCAGCCGAAAGGAACGATCAACATTGACACGATCTTTTCACCGATTAAAAAGGTGAATTACGTCGTTTCTCACGCGCGTGTCGGTCAGATTGCAGATTATGACAAGCTCACACTCGAAGTTTGGACTGACGGCAGCGTGAGACCTGAAGATGCCATAGCTTATTCGGCGAAAATACTGAAACAACAACTGGATGTTTTTATTAATTTCGAAGAAGTTGAGGAGGAAATCATACCCGAGAAACAGGATGAGCCAGACAATATGAATAAAGTCCTGTCTCGCTCCGTGGAAGATCTGGAGCTATCGGTTCGCTCAGCTAATTGCTTGAAGAACGCCGGAATCAACACCATTGGAGAATTGGTGAAGAGAACAGAAGCTGAAATGCTCAAAACAAAGAATTTTGGACGCAAGTCTTTGAGTGAAATTAAGGATATTCTCAGTGAATATGATCTTACTTTCGGTATGGATATTGATTCAAAAAATTAGAATCTGCGGGAAAGAAAAAGCACATTGTATTTATTAAAAGTATAGAGGTAAATCAGCGATGTATCATGGTAAATCGGGCAGAAAGTTGGGCAGAACTTCCAGCCATAAGGAAGCGATGCTTCGTAATATGGTGACGTCGGTTATCAAGCATGAACGTATCCGTACAACGGATGCCAAAGCCAAAGAATTGAAAAAGCTGGCGGAAAAAATGATAACCCTGGGCAAAAAGGGCAGCTTGCATGCGCGTCGTCAGGCGCTGGCTGTGGTCAGGGACAAGGAAACCGTCGGTAAGCTTTTCGGTGAACTGACCGAACGCTATCGCAATCGCGCCGGCGGATACACGAGAATCGTCAAAGCGGGCTACCGCTTCGGCGACAACGCGCCCGTTTCTATTCTGGAATTCATTTCTGACGAAAAAAAGAAGGAAAAAGCAAAACCCAAGGCAAAAGCAAAATTAAAAGCAAAGGAAAAATCAGAGGAATAGTTTCTTCCCCATCCATAAGGAAATAAAAAGGCAGGGCTTGGACCCTGCTTTTTTTTATTGTTGTTTTTTGGAGGTAAAAGAAGTATTGTGAGATCCAAATCCCAGAAGTGAAACGCGCTGGAATTTGCTGGTCGAACAATCCCAGGAGCGAAGTACTCTGAAGGGCATCTTCGACGACGCGGGATTTAATTTAAAGTAAACAATTACCGGTTTGTATATTAATAAGGCAGGAGGTTTGATTATGTCAGAGAAGAAAATTGGTGAAGTCATGAAGTTTTTTTCAAAACCTTCAGTGGCCGCGGTAAAAATAACTGACGGCGAAGTGTTGGTGGGAGATAGCCTCAAGTTCTCCGGACATACCACCGATTTTACGGATGTCATTCAATCGATGGAAGTGGATAACAAATCGGTGCCCAAAGCAGTTGCCGGAGACTTTATCGGAGTAAAGGTTTCCGACCGCGTCCGTCCCGGCGATGAAGTTTATAAAGTCATGCCGGATTAATTCACCTTCTCCCAGTAGAAGAGATTTTGTTATATAAAGAGCTCTAAGGTGTTTATCATTCCTCAATAGAGGCATCTCTCAGGTGGTTCGGGATTCTATGTCTAAAGTTTTAATTGTTGACGATGAAAAAGATATTGTTGACCTTGTTTCCTATAATCTGGAGAAAGAGGGGTTTTCCACGATCAAGGCTTATGATGGCGAGTCCGCTCTGCAAACCATCATAGCACAAAAGCCGGATTTGATTATCCTTGATTTGATGCTGCCGAAAATGAACGGTCTCGATGTCTGTAAATCCGTTCGGCGCAATCCGGAAACGGCAGGTCTGCCGATCATCATGCTGACGGCAAAAAGCGATGAGGTGGATAAAGTCACCGGTCTCGAAATAGGCGCCGATGACTATGTCACCAAACCGTTTAGCGTCAAAGAATTGACCGCAAGGGTGCGCAGTGTCTTGCGTCGCTTGAAAGAAAAAGAGAAATACTCTGATAAAGAAGAATTCAATTACGGAGGTCTCAAAATAAATTATGCATCTTGTCTTGTGTCGGTGAATGGTAAAAAAGTCACTTTAAGCCCGACGGAGTTAAAACTTCTTTTCTTCTTTTCCAAGCATCCGGGAAGAGTTTATTCCCGCAACCAGATTATTGATTATGTCTGGGGTGATGAGACTTTTATCACGGATCGTGCCGTTGATGTACACATCCGGCGATTGCGTTTCCAAATCGAAAAAGACATGGAAAATCCTCGATACATTTTAACTGTTCGGGGATTTGGCTATAAGTTTGCCGATACGAAATAATCCGCCTGTTAGTCTCTCAATGATTAATTCAGGTGTTCCATATTCTTGAAAAAAATTCTTTAACCTATCATCAAACTGTAATCAGGCCTTAACATTGATCCTCTAAAAGATTTTTAAAATTTTAAAATCAGGAGGAAACATGAAGAGATTTTGGTTAATTTTGTTGTCACTGGGACTGATCATGGCCCGCAGTTTGTCGGCGCATGCAGCTGATGTCAAATTCAGCGGAGAATATTATGTCGCCGGAATGTACTTAAATCACGTAGATCAAAGGAAAGATGCTTCTACAACATTTACCCGCAGCACGGCCTTCTTTTATCAGAGGCTGCGTCTGGGTACCGACTTTGTCGTATCTCCTTGTCTGAAACTTGTGACTCGCATGGACATTATGGAAAGAGTGTGGGAACCTGATTCAACCAGCAATTATGCTCCCGTGATTTATGATACGTCTGTTGATTCTTCAGGTGCTGCGACAAAAAAAGCGGCGGGTTATGGCAATGCGGATGCACGGAACTTAGATTTTGACATAGTTTATATTGACTATACTTCTCCTATCGGATTATTCCAGATCGGTTATATGCCGGATTATGTATGGGGAACCGTTTGGGGCAATAGAGGTTCGGGACCTACCGCAGGGCAGATTAAATACATGCTGCCTGTCGGACCGGTTACGATGGTCTTTGCTTATGCCAAGGAAAATGAAAAAGATTATTGGGTTGATGACAAAACCGTAGTCGCAAATGACCGGGATTATGATTCTTACCGGATAGGGCCCATTTACAAATTCAAGGGCGATAAGGTATCCGGTGAAACAGGCCTTCTTTTCGTATACAATCATGATGCAACAGGCAGGGGAAGCGACGATAAAATCACAACCTCTTACGTTTTGCAGCCTTATTTGAAAGGCAAGTTCGGACCCGTGTCTCTCCAGGGTGAAATCAATTATGCGTTTGGTCAGATAGAGTATGATTCGGCTGCTGATCAGGATATCAGCTCGTTTACCGCATTTTTGGATGCCGATGCCAAATTCGGTATATTCAGCGTAGGCGGTTCTCTTGCTTTTGTCCAGGGTGATGATGACTCTACAGACGATGAAATTAATAATTTTCAGACCGGTGGCCGTGACTGGGATCCGTGCTGGATGATGTTTAACAATTCAACCCTTAATTCATGGGTAGGAGGAATTAAGACTTACACTAACAATGTAGGTGGAGAGATGAGCAATGCATGGTTCGGTCAGTTAAGGGCCGGCATTGAACCTACCTCCAAGCTAAAACTCATCGCTTCAGTTTCTTATGCAAAAGCCGACAAAGAACCTACGGGTTATGTCGATGATGAATATGGTTGGGAAGTTGATTTGACCGGTGCTTTTAAAATAACCAATAACCTGACGTATATGCTGGGAGCCGGTTATTTCTTTACCGGTGATTACTATAAAGGCACCAGTTCATCCCATCAGATTGAAGATAATTATATGTTGATCAACAAACTTACCTTGGCTTTTTAGAAGGAGTTCATTGAGCTTCATGGGGGAGGAGGGTCACCTCCATTTCCTCTAGTATAATCCTGGGAGGGCGGGTAACCTCCCGGGATTTTTCAAGGTTCATATTCAGCCAAGAAATGCCGAACCTTGAATTTGCCAAATGGAGTCCGGAAGCATCTCCATATAATATTTAGAGTTTCAATTAAAATGATGAATGACATTGATGGTAAAAAATATGAAAATTCCAACCATGAATCATGTGTTTAGTCTGGCTATTAAGATGATCGTCATCATCCTGACTGTTTTTATTATTGCGGTTTTGGTTGTTGGACTTTTTCATACAATTTGGGAGATCAAGGAATTTCTTTTTACAAAGTCCATTGGTCAATCGTTCAATTTAATCGTTGTCAATATTTTAACGTTTCTTGTGATTATCGAATTGTTCAGAAGTTTTGTCGTCTATTTTGAATCTCATCGATTTCGGTTGAACACGATGATTGATCCGGCGATTATTTTTGTTCTTCGCGAATTAATTGTCAAACTTTACGGGGAACAAAATATTCCCTGGGAAACGATCGCTGCGTTTGGATTCCTTCTGTTATGCATGGGAATCATTCGGAGCCTTGCCATCCGATACAGCCCCAGTGATGAGAAGGGCGAAGTCAGATTGTCACCGTAATACTCATCATCGGGATATTTTTAATCACGATATATTTTAATCAAAATGCTGCTAGTGAAGATAAACGGATGTTGACCTCCAATTGCCATTGTCTTCATTTGAATTGAATGATGTTTAAGCTTTCTGTGGTCTTTCTTGTGGCATCCTAAACTGTCCTGCCGGACAGTCAGGTCATCTAAGTCTGATTAATTAAATCTTCTTTATTCCTTCATTATAATGAAACATTGAAAAGTTATTATCCCTTCGCAAAACTAAAGGAATACATTGGAAGGAAATAGTATTTGAGTAAAGCAAACCCTACCAAGCTTCATTATCCGGCAAGGCTGGATAACATTTTTTCTAAATCTATCAAAGAGATATCGGAAATAATCGGGGTGAAACATGATCGGTTAGGTTTAAATGTTGGATCACTGCCTTTTGCGCCGTCCGATGCCACCGCAGGCAGTGAATCTGAAATGCAGACGGTTGTGGTTGGGAAGAAGAACCATGTTGACTTACCTCTTTTTATAGAACAATCAAACTATTTCGCCAACACGAAGCGTCGGGCAAAAGCCGGAGATACATCCAGAAAAGTCATGACCGATCTGGAAAAATACCTGAAGACGAACACGGAGGGTGTCTGGGAAAACAGCTGGGTTCGCTTTCCCCGTTATAAGATGGGGGAAATAGCTGAAGGCATTTTTCAACAGGATATTCTGGCGGACAAAGGAAATCCGTCAGCCGGTCAACGGTCTGACATGAACAGATTCATTTTTCAAAAAAACGGTGTTGAATATATCCGGGTCCCGATAAGTTATTTATTAAAGCTGTCGCTGGCGGAGATCATTGATGTTCAGCAGAAAGCCCATCCTCTGATTGGCAAGACCGGATTGAAAATTATGAAATATTTCCTTAATGATAATACATCGCCGGAAACTTCATCTTTCTATGTTTCTTCCATGCAATCAGAGGCTGGCATGGGTCGCGTTGTCGCCAAGGAGATGGCTGTCCGTTTTTTATTAAGCCATTTGCTGATCATGTATGCCAATCAAAGATATTCCTTAGACGAATCCGGTCAAAAAGCGATGATATTTTCCTCGCCGCACCCGCCACTGCGACAGAAAATTTTAAGTCATTGCGTCTCCGATGCTTTTTATCGTGAACTGTTTATGAACCCCTGCCTTTCCGGATGGGATAAGGGAGAAGAAAAGTATGAATACATGCATTTATGTCACCGTGTTTTGAGTCGCAGCCAATTCAACGCTGTCTTGAAACTCCGGGAAGCAGGAATTATTAACAGTAATCTGGTATCGCTACCCAATTTATCCAATATCAGCCTGGCGAATAACGGTACGCACGTTAGTTTGGGTAGCCGAAAATTAAGTTTCATGCTTCAGGATCCGGCTTCCGGATATACCCGAAAAGAAGAAAAGTACATCGGCGATCTGGTTGTTAAAATTGTAGAACATTTCCTGCCGCTTTTTGTGGGGACGTACAGCGCTGCTCCCTATCGACTCGATTTTAACGATTTCCATCCGGAGAACGCTTTAGGATTCCTCCCTCATGAATTGGACTATACGCATTTACGAATGCTTTGGCGACGCTGGCAGAAAAAAGCTAATCTGAATATCCTGGGCAAGTCCGTTACTCCTTTTGGCCCGCAATGGATTGACAATATAGTCAGGACAAGCTTTAGATTGAAGGGAGATTTTATCCCTGACTTCCGGTTAATTGATTATCTTGTCGTTCTAATGAGTACCGATGAGAGTCCTGCTTTAAACGGGGAATTGTATAATAGTCAGCCTTTAAAAGCGGATCTTGCCGCTCTTGGTGTATTTGATACAAAGATGTCCCTTTATCTTCTTGAGAAGCTTCGTGAGTATGACGTCATGGGCTTTTCCGGTTTTGAAGGACGTCATTACAGTCTCTTTGAAAGTTTTACTCAGGATATGGGGCAGGCCATAACGCTCCAGAACCTTCTCTATCTTTTAGCCTTCAAGTATATTTTCTCCGGGCAAATCAATCATGGACATATTCCGGATGATCCTTCTATTGAAAGCGAAAGAAGACAGATAATTTTTGGTTCGGCGATTGGGATTCCAACTTTCTTTGTGCGTAATAACACCGGCAATGCCTTAATAAAAAAGATCTCTGGAAAGACAGATTGTGTGCGACAGAGCAGACGCTATCCGGGATACGCGCGCATTTACAACATTGAATACCGGCGGGCGCTGCTGAAAATTCTGCGGGAGGATGCAGGCGATCTCATAGAAATGCTGTCAATGAGAGAAAGCATCGACGAGCTTGCCTTGCGGCTTGATGAGCCGGAACGTTATTCCGCGTGCGGCAGGCTGACGCGAGGCATTCTTGACACAGCTCACGCCAAATCACCGCTGGATTTAAGTGCCGACAGGTTTAATCATGCCGCGGAAAAATATTATCGAACGGATCTCCGTAATCTACATATTCAGGAAGCCTTTGGGCTTCTCGGTGAAGATATGGTTAAGCTGGATCATGCATCCGATGGTTTACGGCAGGACATCAGAAGTCTGCTTTACAACGTTTTGAAAGAAACGAATATTGCCAAATTTATAGCTCAGGCTGAGCGGGAGATCATTGGGGAAACCGCTTCAAAAGAAACGCTGGAAAAACTGGTTGGTATTATTTTGGTGCACATCCATTATAAGACTGAACTGAATCGCAAATTTCAAGATACTCATACCCTGGGAAATAAATATGCGGCATAATTATATCGAGCGGGATACCCGCCAAATAAAAAATGAACAGTTCTACGGCGATCAAGCAATACAATTTCTATATGCCAATATCCGGGAGCGTTCTTCCTGGCTCTTTCGCAAGCTGACCAGCGCCAGAGTTTCCCGTATGCTGAGCTATATGAACTATAATGGTATCCTTGCCGAAAGAATGAAGCAATACCTGGATCTTCATAAAACATTGAATATTGATCCGAAAGAATGCCTTGATGAGCTGGAAAGTTTGAATTCCTTGAGGAAAATATTCGAACGCAAGATCCGTTATTGGGAATGCCGTCCGATGCCGAATGATCCGCAGGCTGTTGTATCTCCAACCGATTCCCGAATGCTACTGGGATCATTTCTGGAAGAATCCGGTTTGTTTATCAAGGGAAAGTTTTTTGATTATGAGGAGATCTTCGGCTGCGATAAACGCACGTGGCTTAAGTCCTTTCATGGCGGTGACTTCGCTGTTTTCCGGTTGACACCGGAAAAATATCATTACAATCATACGCCTGTTGCCGGGAAAATTATCGACTTTTATCAAATCCCGGGTACTTATCACGCGTGTAATCCCAGTGCTGTGGTTTCCGTTATAACCCCTTATTCCAAAAATAAGCGTATGGTGACCATTATGGATACCGATGTGGAAGGTGGAACAAGGGCGGGACTGGTGGCCATGATTGAAGTCGTTGCGTTAATGATTGGTGATATCGTTCAATGCTACAGCGAAAATAAATATGAAGGTCCTGTCCCTATTGGAACGGGATTGTTTGTGCACAAAGGGGCGCCCAAGAGTCTTTTCCGTCCGGGGAGCTCGACGGTCGTGCTCGTATTTCAGAAGAATAGAGTGCGATTTGCGGATGATATTACCGCGAACATGTTTTATCCGGATGCCGAAAGTATTTTCAGTCGTGGTTTTGGTAAATCACTGGTCGAAACGGATGTCAAGGTCAGATCATATATTGGCACGTCTTGTCATCAAGGATGTGAAATGATTTGTTAAATTATACAATGGAGGTGATAATGATGAGACAGGAAAAAATACAGTTGATCCGGAATGCTTTAGTAAAAAAAATGGGAGAGCTTTGTTCGAGAGCAAACAACACAATTTGTAAAATGAAAAATGCCGAAGACAGATTTCCGGATCCCTTTGATGAGGCAACCGTAGAATCTATTAAGTTTGTTGAATTTGCCTGCAGAGACAGGGAAAGGGAACTCATTCTCGATATCAAGGAAATGATCATGCGTATCGACAGTGGTCTTTTCGGCATCTGCGATCATTGTGGCAGGGTCATCCACATCAACAGACTTTTGGCCGAACCGATGAGCAAACTGTGTGTGGTGTGTCAGAAGGAACGGGAAATGCATAAGAAACGAAAGAGCGCGCCTTTGGCCGTGAGGGATATATCCTATCATTATGTATAATGAAATTTTCACATTAGTTTTGGCAGGCGTAATGGCTATTTTATTTTCCTGGGCTTTTAGGACACTGCCTGGTGAGCGTTGGCAGGTTCTGGCCTGTTTCCCGACAACGAAGAGATCCGATGGAATCTGGCGTGGTGTTAATTTAACTTACTATGGATTTTTTAATGCCTTCGCTTATTTATTTGCAGTTATCATGTTTCTGATCATGATGGGTTCTATAAATATTAAGATGATAGCCGCAATCTGTCTTATCATACCATTTCTAACAATTTGTATGTTAGCTTCCCGTCTGATTGCCCGGTGGGTTGAAAAAAAGCTTCACACCTTTTCCGTAGGTGGCGCGTCATTTTTCGGGATTTTAATAGGCCCGTGGATTATATGTTTCGTTAATACAACATTGGGTAAATGGTTTGAGTTTCGAATGCCGATGTTGGAAACTCTGACGGCAATATTCATTGCCTATGCTTTTGGCGAAGGGATTGGCCGTCTTGGCTGTATCAGTTTTGGATGCTGCTACGGAAAACCGCTTGACGCATGTCATCCGCTCATAAGGCGAATCTTCAAAACGTGGAATTTTACTTTTCGGGGTAAGACGAAAAAAATTGCTTATGCCCAGAAGCTCGAAGGTCAGGCCGTTGTCCCCGTTCAGGCGCTCACGGCCGTTGTTTACACAGGAACAGGGATTTTATGCTTTTACCTTTTCTTACAAGGATTTACAAAAACAGCATTGATCATCACTCTTGTGGTGACGCAGGGTTGGCGTTTCGCATCTGAATTTCTACGAGCTGACCATAGGGGGAAAGGCTTTATTTCCGTTTATCAAACCATGACACTGTTTGCCATTGGTTATACTCTGCTTATTGTGCCATTTATTAAGGAGTCTCATGCCGGTTTGCCGAATTTGTTAACCGGTATCATCGCTCTCTGGGACCCCGGAATCATTGTTTTTTTGATTTCTTTGTGGATCATTAGCTTTATTTATTCCGGGAAAAGCAGTGTAACATGCTCGTCAATAGATATTCAAATCATTGAAGATAATATTTAAATCCACATATATATAAAATAATTATCCTTTTTAATGATAAGCACGTTTATGAATATTGTTTTCATTTGTTTATCATTTTGTCATCAAACTGTAACATTTCTTTTATATATTACAGCCAAATAAAAATCAGGAGGAAATTTTAATGTTAAGTATGTTCAGAAAAACGGTATTCACCATCGTTGCAATGGTGTTGATGAGCGGAGTTGCTTTAGCCGGTTCATCAATCGTTATCAAAGGATCAACCACGGTTTTACCCATAGCCCAAGGCACGCTGGAAGCCTTTATGAAGAAGCATCCTGACGTGCAGATGTCGCTTTCCGGCGGCGGTTCCGGCGAGGGAATCAAAGCGCTGGTTGATAAGACGGCACACATCGCTACATCATCCCGCGAAATCAAGAAGGAAGAAATTGCGCTGGCCAAAACCAAAAATGTAAATCCGGTTGCCCACGTCGTTGCGCATGATGCGATTGTCCCCATTGTCCATCCACGAAACAAGGTTAAAAATTTGTCCGTTGATCAACTCAGCCAGATTTATCAGGGTAAAATTACCAACTGGAAGGAAGTCGGCGGCGATGATTTACAGATTGTTGTCATTTCCCGCGATTCATCATCCGGCACATTTGAATCATGGGATCATTTCGTCATGAAAAAAGCCAAGGTCACACCGAGAGCGCAAATGCTGGCCTCCAACGGCGCCATCGTTACTGCGATTGCCAAAAATCGTTATGCTCTCGGATATCTCGGCATCGGCTATCTGGACCAAAGCGTGAAACCCTTACAGGTCAACGGTATTACGGCAACCATCCAGACGGCGCTTTCCAAGGAATATCCTTTTTCCCGGGAGCTCTACATGTACACCGACGGTAACGCAACCGGCGACGTGGCCAAATATTTAGCATTTGTTAAATCCGCCGAAGGGCAGAAAATTGTCGAGAAAGAAGGATTTGTTCCGTTGACAAAATAAAACGATTTCATGACGCCAATACGCTTTAAAAGGAGACCTGATGGAAAACAATGTCGTTCGGAAAAGCGTATTATTTTTATGCACGCATAACGCGGTGCGGTCACAGATGGCTGAAGCGTTTTTAAATCATCTTTACGGGGATCGTTACTCGGCTTTTAGTGCCGGGTCCGATCCCGCACGGATTGATCCTTTGGTTGTAATGGTGATGAAAGAAATAGGCATGGATGTCAGCGCCAATCAATCGAAGAATGTAAGCGTTTTTCAGGGCAGGCATTTCGACTATGTTGTTACGGTTTGCGATCATGTTCAGGAATCATGTCCGTATTTCCCGGAGGGGAATGTGCGCATTCATAAAAGTTTTCCTGATCCTTCAAAATTTCAGGGAAGCTCTGACGATAAAATAAAAGAATTCAACCGAGTGCGTGATGAAATAAAAATGTGGATTGAAAAAGAATTCAATCAGGCAAAAAAGTGAAATGTTATGACCAGAAAAATTAAAGAAATCATCATCAAATACATCTTTTTTGTTTTTTCTCTGGTGTCGGTCTTTGTTCTGGGTTTGATTGTTTTTTCTCTTTTTCGTGAAGGCATCCCATTGTTCGGAAAAGTATCCCTGAAAGATTTTCTTTTCGGGATGGAGTGGTACCCCACTTACGATCCGCCGTCTTTCGGCATCTTCCCGTTGATCTTCGGCTCTTTTATCGTAACGCTTTTGTCGACGTTGATTGCCGTTCCGTTGGGGGTGTTGGCCGCCATTTACATTGCTGAAATTGCGCCGCAGAAAATCAAGACTATTCTCAAGTCGGTTATCGAACTGCTGGCGGGTCTGCCGTCCGTTGTTCTGGGTTTCTTCGGTATGGTCATTGTAGCTCCCTGGTTGCAGGAAACGTTTGATTTGCCCACCGGCTTGAATATTGTTAACGCGTCGGTCATTCTGGCTCTGATGGCGATTCCCACCATATCGAGCATCTCCGAAGACGCGCTGTACGCCGTGCCGCGTGAATTCAAGGAAGCGTCCTACGCGCTGGGCGCCACTAAATTTGAAACCATTCTTAGAGTGATTCTTCCCGCCGCTCTTTCGGGCATTTCCACGGCGGTGATGCTGGGCATGGCCCGCGTCATCGGCGAAACGATGGTCGTTTTAATGGTTGCCGGCGGAGCCGCGGCAATTCCGGAGAGTCTTTTTGATTCGGTACGCCCGATGCCGGCCAGCATTGCCGCGGAAATGGGAGAGACCCCTTTTCGCAGTCTGCACTATCAGTCGCTTTTTGCCATCGGTATTGTACTATTCTGTCTGACACTGGCGTTCAATTTGATTGCCGATTATGTTTCACACAAGTTTAGGCAGGTTGGATCAGGAACGCTATAAATGGTGATGTTATGCAGCTAATCAAAACCCATTCGATGAGATGGCGCTATTTTAAACAAGGATTGTTTTTTGCCTGTGTCCGGTCTTCGGCTTTGATTATCACGTTAGCTCTGGGCGGCATCATATTTTACATTTTATATAACGGCATTTCTGTGATTAGCTGGGATTTCATCACCAAGCCTCCGACGGACGCGATGACCAAAGGCGGTATCATGCCGGCTATTCTGGGGACGATTTATCTCACGCTGGGCGCTATTGCGATAGGTTTGCCGCTGGGCATTGCCTCGGCAATCTATCTGACGGAATACGCCAGACAGGGACGGGTTGTCCGACTGATCAAGCTCGGTATCAATTGTCTGGCCGGTGTTCCTTCCGTTGTGTTCGGACTTTTCGGTCTGGGATTCTTTGTTATATTTTTAAAATTCGGATCGAGTATTTTATCCGGTTCGCTGACACTGGGATTTCTGATTCTGCCCACGATTATCGGCGCGTCGGAAGAGGCGCTCAAATCGGTTCCGCAGACATTTCGTGAGGCATCGCTTTCGCTGGGCGTATCCAAATGGCAGACGATTTATCGAATTGTCCTGCCTAACGCGCTGCCGGGAATTTTGACCGGTTCCATTCTGGGTATTGGTCGCGCGGCCGGGGAAACAGCGCCTATCATGTTTACAGCAGCCGCCTTTTTCACGGCGAAGCTTCCTGCTTCCATATTTGACGAAGTCATGGCGCTACCGTATCATATTTATGTGCTGGCGACGGCCGGTACAAATATCGAGGCAACGCGTCCCATCCAGTACGGAACCGTACTTGTTTTGTTGGCGGTTGTGTTGGGTATTGATCTCATTGCGATTATCATCCGCGGGCATATGAGAAAAAATAAAAGGTGGTAGGAATGGATTCCAATATTATTCAATTGAACAATGTAAATTTTTATTATGGAGAATGCCGCGCCTTGACCGATATTTCAATGACGTTTGTCAAAAGTAAAGTTACGGCGTTGATTGGTCCCTCGGGATGCGGTAAATCCACGCTGTTACGACTTCTAAACCGGATGAACGATTTGATTGACGGGACAAGAGTGGAAGGAGAAATTCTTTTTGAGGATAAGAATATCTATGCTCCGGATGTTGACCCGGTGGAAATCCGACGCAAAATCGGCATGGTTTTTCAAAAGCCCAATCCCTTTCCGAAAACCATCTATAACAATATTTCCTACGGGCCGAAACTGACCGGCATCGGTGTCGGAGACATGGATGTTTTAGTGGAACAGAGCCTGAGACAGGCGGTGCTTTGGGATGAAGTCAAGGACATCCTGAATAAATCGGCCATGAATCTCTCCGGAGGCCAGCAGCAGAGGCTTTGTATTGCGCGCGCACTGGCCATGAAGCCGGATGTCTTATTGATGGACGAACCGACGTCCGCGCTGGATCCGATTTCCACCGCGAAAATTGAGGAGTTGATAGATGAACTGAAAAAGCATTATACTATCATCATCGTTACCCATAATATGCAGCAGGCGGCCAGGATTTCCGATGAGACGGCTTTCTTTTATCTGGGCAACCTGATTGAATACAATAAAACAGAAAAAATATTTACAAAACCGGATGTGAAACAAACAGAAGATTATATTACAGGAAGGTTCGGCTGATGAATGAACGGCTTTGGAAAAAGGCTTATCTGCGGCGTTGCGCTTCGTTCTTCGTCATTGCAGCGTATGTAAAGATACGCCTCATTCCTCAGAACTCGCGCGCCTTGCATCTAAACCTTTTTGCAAAGCCGTTTATCGCCGTTTATTATAGATAAGGGTAATTAGGTTTTTAACTGGAGGAATTATGGAAGAGAAAAAACACACCAGTTCGCATTATGAAATGGAACTACAGGAAATAAAAAACAACTTGATTTATCTTGGCGCGCTGACGGAGAATGCCATCCGTCTGGCTATGAAATCCCTGACGGACAGGGATACGGACATGGCAAAAAAGGTCATCGCCAATGATTATGAGATTGATAAGATGGACAAGGAGATTGAAGAGAAGTGCATTAAGCTGCTGGCGCTGCGCCAGCCGACGGCCATCGATTTAAGATTCATTACCACGTCCATAAAAATCACCGGCCACCTGGAAAGAATCGGCGACATGGCCGTTAACATTGCGGAAAAAGTCGTACAGCTCAATGAAGAACCGAAACTTAAACCCTATATTGATCTGCCTCACATGTCGTCCATTGTGGAAACGATGGTTGCGAAATCTCTCGATGCCATGATTAAAAGGGATCTACATCTCTCTGAGGAGGTCAGGCAGATAGAACAGGAAGTGGATGACCTCAATGAACAGATTTTCCGGGAACTCCTGACGTTTATGATGGAGGATTCCAAATCCATTCACCGGGCTTTGTTGATCATGCATGTGTCGAAGAATCTGGAACGGATGGCGGATCACGCCCAGGGCATTGCGGATATGGTTACGTATATGATAACAGGTGAAAACGTGCGTCATCTCTCCAAAGAAGTAAACTAGAGGTCAACAGAATGAAGAGAAGCCTTTTTTATAAAATATTCTTCAGTTATATGGTTATCATCTCCGTCTCTTTTTTACTTTTAGATATATTCATGCGCGATGAGGTTAAAAAAGTCCTTACGTCCCGGATTGAAAATGAATTACTTTCTTCTGCTAAGCTTATTGACCTGACGTTTTCGGGAAAAGCTTCCGGGCAAGTCAAACAAATGGCAGAGATATCCGATTCCAGAATTACACTGATAAACGAACGCGGCAAGGTATTCGCTGATTCGGAAAAAGATGTTGCCCTGCTGGAGAATCATTTTAACCGCCCGGAAGTTCAAGAGGCCCGGCTTAGAAGCACAGGGAAATCCGTCCGATACAGTGAATCTCTCGGTATCGACATGCTTTACGTTGCTGTCGCTGTTAAAGAGGGACAGGAGATTAAAGGGTACATTAGGATGGCGCGTCCTCTGCATGAGGTGCAGAGTATTATCGATAAAGTCTATCAATATATTCTCCTGACTATGTTTATCGTGGCGATTATTGCGCTCGGAATTGCGTTATTTTTTTCCTATCGTTTGTATGAGCCAATCAATACCATGAAACAATTTACCGAAAAATTACGACGGGGAGAACCGGTGGGCTCTATCATTCTGGGAACGGCCGATGAAACGAGAACGCTGGCCGATAATATCAATTATCTTGTGGAAGAATTAAAAGATAAAATCAGAGTCGCCCATGAGGAAAAGAGCAAGCTGATGACAGCTTTTACAAATATGAACGAAGGCATCCTGATTATTGATGAACAGGGTTTGATAGAATTCAGCAGTCCCGTTTTGAGTAATATGCTGGCGATTCAATATGAGCATGTTATCGGTAAAACACTGGTGGAAGCTTTTCGCAATATTGATTTACAGAAAGCTTTTCTGGAGTTCAGGGAAAAGCGCGCCAATGTTTCACGCGAAATTATTTTCGGTAATCTGGAAAAAGTTATTTTGAGTATCAGTATTTCTGCTGTTTATGATTATCCCGATGAAGAAAAAACGATGATTGTTTTCCATGATGTGACACGGCTTAAAAAACTCGAACAGATCCGGATGGACTTCGTGGCCAATGTCACGCACGAAATCAAAACCCCGCTCACGGCGATTATCGGTTATCTGGAAACCATTCAATCCGGTGCGATCAACGACAAGGAGGAAACGAAAAAGTTTATCGATATCATTTTAAAACAGGCCGAACGTCTTAATCGGCTTGTTGAGGATTTGCTGACGATATCGAATATCGAAATGAAAGAGATTGTTCTTAATTTGGAAAAAGTGTCTCTGACGTCGGTGGTGAACAGCGTAATTTCCCTGATTCAGAGCAAGGCTGACCAAAAGAAGATAGCCGTTCACAACAATGTGCCGGATGGTTTTACGCCTATAAAAGCCGACAGAGACAGGCTTACGCAAATACTTGTAAACGTGATGGATAACGCCGTTAAATTCACCCCGGAGGGAGGCAAAGTCGTTATTGATGCCGAAGCGTCGGAATCTTACGCTGTGGTGTCTGTAAGCGATACGGGAAGCGGCGTGCCAAGCGATGACGTGCAACGCCTCGGCGAGCGTTTCTACCGCGTTGACAAATCTCGTTCGCGTGACCTTGGTGGCACAGGTTTGGGTTTGTCCATCGTCAAACATCTGATGATTGCCCATGGCGGCAGGATGGAAATCGAAAGTCAGTTGGACAAAGGCACAAAAGTTTCACTGTTTTTTCTGAAAGCAACTGAGTGACTATTAGAGTAGTGCATGGTTCTTTTTAGGCAATCCCAATTCAAAACAATTTTTAAAAAAGGAGAAATATTATGGGCGATGAAACTCCATGGTATTTGAAAAAATCACCCTTGGGAAATGCTTATCAGCATTTTTCTAATGTCGCGAAGCAGAAAACCATTTTGGATGCGAAAACAAAAGAATTGATAAGATTATCCGTCGCATCTGTTTTCAGATGCAATCACTGCACGGAGCATCATCTGAAAGATGCCATGGAAGCCGGAGCCACAAAGGAGGAAATTTCAGAAGCTTTGCTTTTGGCATCTCTGCAGGCGGCAGGCACTCAGCTCAACTGGAGTAAAGAATTATTTGAAAAGTATTTGAAGGATTAATTTATTTGCAGTTTCATGTGAAAAATGTTTTAAAAAAGCATGAAAAGTACAATTGCCGAAGTGATTCAATTAAAATACGAGCCGGTGGCGCTTTTGTGGTCCGATGAAAAACCGGCGGATGCCATGCAGTTTTCTGAAAGCAAATGGGGTTGTGTAATGTGGCTGGCTGTGCATGCGGCCAAAGGTAAAACAGCAGTCGCCGATAAAAAAACATTTGGCTGCTTTGGCGGAGGCGTGGGATTGGGGTTCGGCAACCAGTATAAAAATTTCCCCGGTGGTGAAGAAGGTTTCTGCCACTTTCTTTCCATGGGCAATGCCAAACGTCAGGGCGGAATGACAATTGCCGAAAAGATAAAACCTTACATGACCAACGAAAGTTACGATAATTTTCTGCATGGCGAACGCTATATTCAAACTCCCGAACTGGTTGAAAAGTTTCTTGAAAATCTGCCGATCATGGAGATGCCGGCAAAATATGTTGTGTTTCGTCCGCTTTCCGGCATTGATCCCTCAACAGAGAAACCACAGACAGTAGTTTTTTTCGTTAATCCTGATCAGCTTTCTGCGTTGACGGTTCTGGCCAATTATGGACGCAAAGATAATGAGAATGTAATCATGCCTTTTGGTGCCGGTTGTCAGACAATCGGCATATATCCTTATCGCGAAGCGAAGTCAGCCAAACCCCGCGCCGTTGTCGGTCTGACGGACCTTTCCGCCCGCGTTTATGTTCGTAAACAATTGGGTGATCCGAATTTTATGACCTTTGCCGTTCCTTTTGCGCTTTTCGAAGAAATGGAACAAAACGTTCCGGGCTCTTTTCTGGAACGTCACACCTGGCAGAGTCTTTTATCTGAAAATAAATAGTAATCTTTTCGTTTTTATAAATTCATTGCCTGTCTTCATCAGGTATGCTAGTTTGCTGCCAATTTAAAGACACGTTTATAAGCCACTATAATAGCAATGAAATTAAACCATTATAAATATTTGGAAAGTTTGAATGTTGATAAGATGCGTTTCGGTCTTCAATCAATTATTGAGCTTCTATCACGACTGGGAAATCCGCACAAATCATACAAGACAATCATTATTGCCGGCACCAACGGCAAAGGATCGACTGCCGCAATGACTGCTTCTATCTTACGCGGGGCCGGTTACAGGGTCGGCCTCTATACTTCGCCTCATCTGGTGGATGTTCGGGAAAGAATTATTGTTAACGGAATTAAAATATCTCGCAAGGAATTTCATCGAATCATAGAACAGGTCAGAAAAAAAATCGTTCAGCCCGTAACTTATTTTGAGTTTTTAACCGCCGTTGCTTTTGTTTATTTTCAAGTTAAAAAAGTTGACATTGCTGTGTTGGAAGTCGGTTTAGGCGGAAGGTTGGACGCGACGAATGTTTGCAAACCGCTTGTTTCGGTAATAACCAATATCGCTTTTGATCATACAGCCTATCTGGGAGATACGCTGGAATCAATTGCCCGTGAAAAAGCGGGAATTATCAAACAAAACGGCGTATGTGTTACTGCGGCAAAACAAAAAAAGGTTTTGTGTGTTTTAAAAGATGTTTGTCTGCGCCGTCGGGCGAAACTTTATTGTGCGGACAGGGATATTAAAATAAGAAAACAAAGGAACGGTTTTTTCACTTATCAGGGATGTAATCGAAATCTGAAAAACTTAACGATTGCACTGCATGGTGATCATCAGTTATCCAATGCTGCTCTGGCTTTGGCGACAATTGAGATATGTGAAAAGAAGGGATTTCGTGTTGATGATCAAGCGATTTACAAAGGGCTTGCCAGTGTCCGCTGGGAAGCCAGATTGGAGATTTTGCAGAAAAATCCTCTTTTTGTTCTCGACGGCGCTCATAATCCAGCGGGCATTGACGCTTTGTGCCGTTCTCTGACACGATGCTTCATCT
The DNA here is from genome assembly GCA_002441205.1 of Syntrophaceae bacterium UBA6255. Taxonomy (GTDB): domain Bacteria; phylum Desulfobacterota; class Syntrophia; order Syntrophales; family Smithellaceae; genus Smithella. The sequence continues at coordinate 20,099 of DJVN01000012.1, forward strand.
ATCGCCGTTTGATTTTTATTTTCGGCGCTCTTGCCGATAAGGACTACCGGAAAATGTTGCAGAAAATAGCGCCTCTTGCTTCAATAATAATTTTAACGCAAATAAAGACCAGCAGGGCTGTCTCCGTAAATGATTTGCTGGAGTCTGCAGATAAAATTGGTTGCGAGACCATGCCCACGGAGAATGTGCAGCAGGCGATTGAAGAGGCACTGGCCATGGCCGGGCAACAGGATTTAATCTGCGCAACCGGTTCTTTTTATCTGGCCGGTGAAGTAAAACAGGTATTTCCTAAACCTACCTTCTGTGGTAATAAAAAAAACTGAAAAATAAACGATAAAGTCTTCATCAGCAAAGGCAGATTAATCAACATGAGTGAATACAAAATAATGAAATCTGAAAACAGTGATATTTCTCTTGCCTTGAGGTTTGATTTCATCATCGCTCTTCTGCTGTTCATAATTTTGATTTGCGCTTCTCCATCTTTTGCGGTTGAAC
>DJVN01000247.1 GCA_002441205.1 Syntrophaceae bacterium UBA6255
GGTCAAATCTTTATTCTTGACATTTAATTACGTAAAACAAGGCTCATTCAGGTCGGCAAATTCAAATCTCTAACTTTCTTTTCGTCAAACCTTTCAGGTGTAACAATTGTCAAAGCATATCTTTATTGAGCGCTATCCGTCAAGTCAAGAATAGGGCAGAACAACCCGTATAAACGGAATACAACACTCCGCATGCTGCGAAATATTTCCAAAACCGGCTTTAAGTTTCATACCCGACACAAAGAAACTTAAACTTTTGTAATCGGCTTCGAACTATTGATAATATATCCCTGAACAGCATCAACATTCAGTTCTTTTAACAACTGCCATTGATTATCCGTTTCGACGCCTTCGGCAATAACAGCAATATCTATGCTATGGGCGACGCTGCAAATGGAACTGATGAAGAAACGGCTGTCGCTGTCTTCATCTTTAAGTTCGCCGGTATATGCCCGGTCGATTTTTACATAATCGGGACGCAGTGACTGAAGGTGCCTTAAATTTCCGCAACTCTGACCATAATGATCCAGCCCCATTTCATGACCGCATTCACGAATAACTGCCATAAATGACCTGACCAGATTTTCATTCTGGACGGCTCCGAATTCTGCAAATTCAAAAATGATCCTGGGCGCATTTTCCGGTAAATGCAGCAAAGTGTCTTTTATCCACTGAATAAAAGATTCGTCCTGCAGAGAAGAGGGCGACAAATTGACGGCGATAGTGTCCGCGCCGAGCTTCTTACGATCAAGTTTCGAAACTTCTTCTATAATCAAACGATCCAAAGAAGAGATAAGCTTCAAACGTTCGGCAATCGGAATAAATACCCCGGCATTGATGATTTCACCTGTGTCAAGAACGATACGGGAAAAAATTTCCAGGTGAAGGACACTGTTTTTGTCTCCGGCTTTGACCACAGGCTGTGAATACAGGACAATACGACGGTTCTGGAGAACTTTTTCAAGAGCGTCTTTCCACTGCTGCTGGCCAAATGGAACCTTGGCGGTACTCTCCATGATTGTACGAACATGCCATGTATTTGCTCCAGCCTGAGTGGCAGCAGCTAAAGCCAAATCAGCGTCTGCAAGAAGTTGGCCTAGAGTCACGGAACGGTCAAAAGCACACGTGCCCACATTGGAAACATTTTCTGAAGCCGTTATTCCCGTGGCTTCCAACCCGCTCAATTTTTTAGCGACTTCACCGGAAATCCGATCTGACTCTGATGATGGATAATCGGGCAGGAATAGGACAAAGTCGCTTCCGGAAAGCCTGGAAAGAACTGAACCGGCAAGATTTACAGACATTTCCTGCAATGACGCGGCAACTTTCTTTAATAATTCGTCGGCAACCTGGAATCCTCTCTGCTCATTGAGTATTTCCAACCCATGAATACGTATGAGCATTAAGATTCCCTTGAAGTCGTTTTCTTTATTGTCAAGATAAGCGGTGACCTGGCTTTCGAAATAGCGGCGATTGCCGATACCGGTCAAGGAATCATTATAAGCCCGCTCCCGGAGCCCCTCCGCCTGGATGACCTGTTCGGAAAACATTTCTTTTACTTTTTCCGTCATGCGGTTCATCACGTGAACAACACGCCGGAGTTCTCTTGTTCTCGGTATTTTCGTCTGTATTTCATATTCTTTTCTGCATAAAGCCTCGGCCTGCTGTTCAACAAGAACCAGAGGCCGCAGTAACATGCGCAATCCCAATCCGCCGGCGATTAATATGAAAATTCCGCAAAAGAGAAAAAGCAGGGTTGTATGTTTAATATCCTGCCAGAGACTGTTGTAAGCATATCCCGCATGACTTTTGACATAAATTGTTCCGGCCTGCCGCCAGCCGGACGTGACGTAGGCATTGGCTTCCGGTACTTTTAAAGGAACGAGACTGATAAACCATGAAGGAACACCTTCAATAACGACTTTCAGATTTCGCTCCAGTAGGATTTTTCCGTTGGGATCAATAAAACGGATGGTTTCATAATAGCCTCTGTCGAAGATGGCGTTAACAATGGTTTCCACACTGACCATGTCGTCAGGATACTGTGAAATAGCCAATCCGAGAGAACTTGCCGTATCCTGCGCATGCGATTCAAGCTGATCGGTCAGGAAGGAGCGCGTACTCTCGAACTTGACGAACCATGTTCCCGCGAAAAGAATTAGAAATAGTGAAACCGTAAATATAACAAGTTGCCTGTAAAGAGTCATTGAGCTCCTCCTGTAATTTTAAATTTCAATTCCTGCCATTCTTCGCAGAAGATCATTCCAGGCAGTCAAACGGCTGCTTTTGCCAGCCAGTTTGCCCCGACCGCGGTCTTGAGCCAGCCAAAGTCCGGCGCCGTTAAACGTAAAGATCGGCAGCAGATCCCGTCTCTCTGATGCCGGTCTGATAGAATCGACAAGATTATCGAGAATCAGAGGTTCCGCTGCGGGGTCACTGTAATATAACATAACCATGTGAAAAATGTTTTGTTGTAAGGCTTTGACATAGGCGATTCTGAGTTTTTCTTCAGATATGCCCATGATTTTAAGGCTGAAGTATTTGGCAATGGCAAAATCCTCGCAATCCCCCGCACCTTTAGAGAGAAATTCAACCGGTGTTGCCCAATAATCTTTTTCTCCGTAGATGTCCATGTCATTGGCAAAAATGATTTTTTTGTTGAAAAAAGAATTTATTTTTTCGAGTTTTTCTCTATCTGTTGCGTCATCGTTGTTTAGCAGATTTTCCCATAAAACCAGACGATTACGGGCTTCCTGTCCATACTTTTCCTGTGCCTTTTGAAGAATTTTTACATCGATATGAAATTTTCGTCCTGTAAAAACCGATCCCGTGATGACCAGCTCTATGACAATGACGACTAAGAAAAATATAATTTTTATCGTATTTGAATTTACAGTGGATTTAAGAGGAGCCAAATTCGTAATTCCTTTTAAAAAATGACGAGATGGGCTTATTGATTCCTGATTCTGGACAAACAATACTATGAAATCATTGATGTTTTACTAATCATAGATTGTATATCTTGTCAAGATAATTGATTTTTATGAGATCCGGAACATGCATTATGCGAGATAGCAGGGTTAATGTTATTGATTTTATTGGATATTAATATCTTTTAAATATAGTACCAAGGTACAATAGATTTGCAAATAAAAATGTGTAAAATGAAATTCAATATAAAATATCATAATAATTATGAAATTGTAAAAAATAAGGAGAATGAATCATGGCTGAGATTAAAAAAGCCGAAGTTAGTGAAAAGGGGCATCAGGTAACAGGAAAAGTTGCCATTCTTTATGGCAACGTAAAAGCCATATCGCCAGACGGTACGGTGAGGTTACTAAAAATCAATAGTCCTGTTTTTGCTGATGATCGTATCATTACAGGAGACGATGGAAGCGTATCTATTGTTTTTAGTACATTTCCTCCCACACAGTTAGATCTCGGCAGGGTCTCTGATGTAGTTATTGATGAGGATGTATATGGAGCTGCCTCACCGGAAATTGTAGCTGAAGCATCAGCCGAAAAGGATGCGATTCAGGAAGCGCTCTTGGCTGGTGATCAACCGTTGGAGTTAGATCCGACAGCCGCTGGAGTCGAACAAAACGCGGGCGGTGGTCATACTGTATTTGTTGTGAATCCGGACTGGATACATGTAACCCCGGAAAGCGGAGCTGAAACAATAGGAATAAAATGGGGATTTCCAGAGACTGAGGAATATTCTCCGGTTCAGGAAGATAATTCTCCCCCGACCATTACCGTCTATACGGGTAACGATGCTGGAACCGGTGTTGACGGTGGAGATTCAGGTGACGGGGGTACCGGCAACGTAATTGGCAGCAACGATGTGGTGTACGAATCCGGTCTGCCTGCCGGTTCCAATGCTGCGGCTAATACTGAATTTGCCGCCGGTTCTTTTATAATATCTGATCCGGACGGTCTGGACGATATTCAGAGCGTGACGATCAATGGTACGGAAATTACCATTAATAATCTTTCGGGAACGGTCATTACAGGTACAAATGGTATATTAACCATTACAGGTTATAACAGCGCAACGGGTGTTGGCACCTACACTTATGAACTAACCAAACCTACGACGGACGGTCCCGGGGTGGAGACGGAAGTCTTCACCTTAACGACATCGGACGGAACAAGCACGTCCGACGAAGCGAAAATCACTATAGAGATTAGCGACGATGTTCCGCATGCCGTAGCTGACACAAACAGCATTGTTGAAGATACAACCACGGCAATCACAGGCAACGTCCTGTCCAATGACGTATCCGGCGCTGACAGTCCGGCGAGCTTTGTGAACTGGGCGGGCACCACAGCGACGTATG
>DJVN01000097.1:0-6137 GCA_002441205.1 Syntrophaceae bacterium UBA6255
CCGATCGCTGCGCTCCGGCTGATTTTTGCGTTATTTTTGTGATGAACGCATTGCCGACATCACCTTACTATATTCATCTACGGTCATTTGATTAGGTGTTTTGCCACACCAACAACAAGGACGCTTTCCATGAGATATATCAAAAACAGCAGGGGCATATTGTTCTTTGCCACAAAATATACATCGCATTTGCATTGCTATCTTTTCCATTTATTTTACCTTTCCGACTGGTAATAAAAAAATAACCAGTCACTACAGGCGATCTCTCGCCTCTGGCTCGTTCCGCCTGAACACGGCGTGCAACCGGAAACTAATTCAACGCCTTTATCCCAATATCTGCCTTTAGATATATCGATCATGCTGACCTCCAAATTCCACTTATTGCGCTGTTATCTGTGACGACGACATCCAACGCAAAACATATTATATTGCTGGTTATCGTTTCCCTCATATCCGCAAAAATGACACTCCCATCCACCTTTGAGAACATGCTTGTCGCATTTCGTAACATTGTCGTCAGTTGGCTTCCCGCCATCATCACAACCAAATACGGGATTGCTATCACATGTTGGAAATTGTCTTCCGCAATTTTCACATAGATTCATTTTATGTTTCTCCTTTCAAAAAATCAGATAACCAGATCAATCAACCCGACGCCGAATATCGGGCTGTGGTTTACCCGCTAGTTAAGTGGCGGCGCGGGTTATTTCTCCGTTGGGCCTCGGCACCGTGATTATTCAGTACCAAGGCCCATGTGGTTAATCCGTTAATACAAGCCAATCATCAGCCAGCATATCGGTCTGTGAAGCCAGCCAGCCCGGTTGCCATTTCTGGTCGGCTGTCCACATGACGATGTAGGGATTGCAATGCAACGGAGTATCGACACCGATATGTTTTGCAGTCCGATCATTAACCTTTGCGCCCGGTTCCTGACTGGAAAACGGGGGTAGATTTAATTCAGGCATAAGAACCAACCACATCCCCTTACCATTCCAACCTTCGCGGTATACCTTGTGCCCATTCTTTAAATTTTCTAAGGCCATTCCAAAGTTCATTTATTTCACCTCCTTTCTATTATAGAATAAAATTGCCCAACCAGGCAATCCAGCCGATTCGCTACGCTCCGGCTGATTTTTTCGTTATACACTCACCCACCTCATGATCATGTTCCATATCGCCAGCGTGAAAAACCCCATCAAAAACCCCTTCCAGTGCCTCAATATAAACCGGCAAATAGCGTCATCAACCTTGTGCTGGTTGATTTTTGTTACTGCTGTGGCGATTGTGTTGATCGGNNGTTTCTGGTCGCCGTGGTAGGATTTTCACCCACTATTGCTTACGGCGTATACCCTTGTTACGCTGCAATCTTTAAAGGCATTGGAAGTCACGGCAAGCAATATTTTCGGGATACGCGCCTTTCTTGCTGTCCCACAACTTCCGCCACACGGCCATGTTTTAAAAGATCGCTTGCCCCAGGATCGCGGACTTGCCGCCGTGGTTCCCCTTCTGCTTTTGCTCTGGCTTTTTGTTCGGGTGCGTAGCTTTAATGCGTCTGTCCTCTGCTGTTATCAGTCAGAGCGTGCCGCCCGTTGCCATTGCTGCATGTGGGCTTATATCGCTACCGCCGAAGCGGATAGTGAACGTAATCGCTTGTGTTCTGCCGCATGACAATTACTTCTGTCGCATTTTGATTCTTACTTAGCACTATTGTTTAACCGTGTCAAGTTTTATTTTTAAAAATCTTTCTGTAATAAGCTCCGTTCTCTGAAAATGGAATATTAAATGTATCATCAAGCAAATCTCTATGCCGTGAAAAATGACAGGACTTACATAATAATTCTACTTCAAATGGCTTATCATAATCAGGATGATGTCTTTCCTTTTTACCTCCATGTTTACATTCCGTTAGTATTACTATCTTTTCTGGATATGAATTGTTTAGTTGATATGCTTTTGTTCTATCGAGTAAACTTAAACTTTCATTTTCACCATATCCATAATATAAGTCATAAAAATTAGGCACAGGAAACCACGGGGCTTGCCCCGTGGAGGAATGTGCCCCTCCTTTCAATTAAAGTTGTTGTTCTTGCAGTTAACCTCGTACAGTTTTTCTTTACATTTACTGACGGATTGATTACCTTACCTTCTAAATCAGATATGGCAAAAAATCCTGTACTTCTTTTGCCCTTGATAAAGCCAGTAACTTTCGGTGTTTGGATATAATCAAACTTTCTCAACCCAAACAGTTTGCCTGTTGGTATTCTTTTCTCGGAACGACTGCCTTTCGTTTGTTGATAATCACCGTTAGATACGTGTTTTTTGAAATAGATGTTATCAGATAACTCAACAATCTCACCTTCCTCACAGCATATTGCTACAGCGTCAAAATGGTGAGACTTGGGTAATTGTAAGATTTGTTCTCTCTTGAACTTAGTCTCATATCCAAATGTTTCTTCAAAATCACCAAACCGTTTCTTCAGTTGGGATGTTACAACACCAACTTCAGTGGCGTGTTTTGTTTTACTTCTACTTCCTTTAATTTGAAACTCTCCGTTGTGCAACTTATCATGGCAACCTTCACATAAAGTAATTAAATTACTTGGCGTGTCCGTTCCTCCGTTACTTCTAAAAACAACATGATGAACGTGCAACTTACCTTTCCTGGTTTTGCATTTCTGGCATTGATATCCATCACGATGCAAAACATAGGCTTTTACATTATAGAATCCTTTTTGATTGCCTTTCTGGTAATCCCATCTTTTAACATCAGGATTGGATATCTTATGGATATCAAAACTTGCTATCTCAACTTTCCAGCAGAACACAGGTAATATAGATTCAACAAACTTCTTTTCCCTTAAATGCGAATCAACTTTAGATGTAATGCTTGGTGCAAGTCTTCCTTCTTTTCGCATAGAAGCTCTGTTCTGCCAACGAGCTTTTCTGTATCTTGTTTTTCTGCCTCGTCTGATTCTACGATACATTCTTCTTTGTTCCATCTTCTTTGAAACATCCTGACGGATTTGAACTTCTGATTGATAAACTACTTTACCGTTTGCAATAACAGCACATCCAATCGTTTTACTGCCTGTATCCATACCAGCAACAACTTCTTGTGTGTTTTCTTCACAATCCCATAATAGTTTGATTGTGAATGGGGTCCGTTTAATTACCTTTGCTTTACCTGCTTTAAGCAAATGTTTTGCTTTAGCAGGCTTGCAAGGCATTAACGGATTCCCATTTTTATTAATTACATACACACACATGGCTTTAGACCTCCTTGTGTATTAGGATTATGCGTATTTCCAAGCTCGGAGTACTTGGAAAATCCGGCTTCCTCTCGCTCGCTTATCCAAAGGTTTGACGCAATACACACTGTTCCGACCACACAGAACTGTTTAATACATTGCCTTAGAGGTTGGAGCTGGGGCGACACCCCAACGTAACTAATTTCTTTGGTAAGGTTTAACAACATTTTTACTCCGTTGTTGAGCTGGTAACCTGTGGCTTTCTCTCAAAAGCCACGGGGCTTGCCCTGTGGTAGGTTACACTTTAGATTACCAAAACCCCTACAAATATATTTATCAACAGCTATTTGTCTGCTCATGGTCTATACTTACTAAAAATTTAAATCGCTGTCAAGAAAAATCTTTGCCAAGAACAAAAAACTTTTTGCGGTTAATTTTCACTTTAATGTTGACAACCGATATTTTTTGTAGTACATTTAGAGAAAGTGATAAATTTAACTGCTTAAGGACACAATAATATATAGATATGACTAACCTAGAATATTACAACAAGGACGGAAAATGTACGGCAGAAAAAGACCATCTTTGCCGATACTTTGAACAAGACCCTTTTAATCGCAGATACCAGATTTGCTTTTACCGACAAGATGGAAAGTGCAAACACAGCATGATGGATGTTGTTGTGGATTTGTTTGATTGCAGAGGGAGAGAGGACGAATGATAATTAGACGTGAATGGGCTATGCCAAACAAACATACTTTTTTGATTAAACCGATGGAATCGGGATTAATAGATTTTTTATAACTAATGAAATTTTATTAGTTGCTCATGGTGGTAGTAAAAACGACACAATTATTACGGTTGAAAGAAAAGTTCAAACACAAGGAAAATTATTTTGAAACCCGACCAAAAGCAACTGGACGCACTAATTAATTTAATAAAATTTCACCAGACATCTTACTATTGCAAATGGTGTCAACGTCATCTTCCGTTAGAGAATGGAATTTATATTCATGATGACGTTTATCACCCCGTTGATTATCAACCTGAATGTGGCGGAGAACATAAATTACAATGAAAAAAATTGACCGCAAGAAACTGGAAAAGGAACTGGATAAGTTGTTCTCTAAGGCTGTTATTGCCAGAGACGGTAAGTGTGTTGTTTCTGGTTCTGATTACCGTTTATCAGCCCATCATATCCGTTCACGCCGACACACTATCACAAGATGGAATTTAGACAACGGGATTTGCCTATCATGGAAAGTCCATTCTTTGCAGAAGTTCAACCCTGAATTATTCCACGACAAGATCATCGAGTGCATAGGCCAGAAGGAATACGACCGTCTAAAGAAGCTTTCAAACATGACCTATAAATTCTCTTTGGAAGAATTATTGAGAATCAAGGAACAGCTACAAGGGGTGATAAATGAGCATAATTAACCTCTACAACATAGACTGCATGGAAGCCATGAAAGCTATGCCCGACAAGGCTTATGACCTTGCTATTGTAAAAGAAATAGTAGAAGATTTGGAGGTGTCATGGCGTTAAGAGATCAACCATATTTACCTCTTTATATCCAAGATTATTTGACTGATGAAAAGCTGAATGAATGCTCTGCTTCTACACAGGGAGTTTATATAAAAATCATGTGCGTTCTTCATAAATCAGACGAATATGGAAAATTTTTGCTTAAGCAAAACGACAAGCAAGACTCCAAGCAGACAAAAAATTTTGCTTTAAAATTTGCAAAGCATATCACATTTACACCTGAAATTATCGAATCAGCCCTTGATGAACTTTTAGAAAACAAGGTCATGTCTATTGATGGAGATATTCTTTATCAAAAACGTATGGTTAAGGATAATGGGATTAGTTTAAAACGTTCTGAATCAGGTAAAAAGGGTGGTAAAAAAACACAGTTTGCTTCTAAATTTGCTAAAGCAAAAACTAAAGCAAACTCTGAAAATGAAAATGAAATTGAAAATGAAATTAAAAGAAATAAAAATAATGAGCAAATTTATCCTGATTGGATTCCTAAAAATACATTCCTTGAATATCAAAATTCACGCAAGAAAAAAATCAAACCGCAATCACTAAGCAGATTCTTTAATTCACTTAAAAAGATTTGTGACGAAACAAAAGCGTCACCGGAAGAAATATTAAACCAGTCTATTGTCAACGGATGGGAAGGGATATTCCCTTTAAAGGAGAATAAAAATGCAAGTAAGGGATTCAGCACCAGTTCATATCGGAGAAATAATAACGATAGGCAACTCGACCCCGACACAGCCGCCGAGATTGAGCGAATCGCCGAAAATTTACGGGCTAAGTAAATTAGCCCCATACGTCAAGCCTACATTGTGGCCTGATGAGATTATCAGGGATACGTTTACATTTGAGGAACGGGAGAACTTTATCAGGATAATAGCTACAAAGCAGAAAACACACGCAGACTGGGAAACCATCAGAGCAAAGTTGCCGGAAGATTTTTTGAGAAAGATCAGGATAATTTTATCTAAGTGTTGGGAAAACGGGTTTTGCAATCCGCACATTTCCGAAGGGTCTTTGAAGTGGAGCCAGATCAAAGGGAATGATTTTAAATATCCAGAACAATGCGATTTATGCAGAAACAGTTTTTCAAGTGGTATGTGCAAGGGGCGAGGTAAATATTCAGCAAATAGAAATAACGAATTTAAAAAGTGTTGGGAGGGAGTATGATTTGTCTAATTTGCGGAACTGAATTTGAACCATACCGGAAGAACCAGAAATACTGCAAGCCTGAGTGCAACAAGGTTGCGAATAGGAACTACGCAAGGAACAATCCTAGAAATTATCGACCCAAGAACAAGAAACACAAGTGCATGATGTGCGGATTAAACCGGTGTGAC
>DJVN01000097.1:6159-12281 GCA_002441205.1 Syntrophaceae bacterium UBA6255
GGCAGCCGTGTTCAATACATTCATAAGCGAGGTAATTATGAATCAGGAAATTAAAGATTTAGAAAAAAGCGTGGAGTTAAAAGAAAAGGAAATACTTGTGTTGTGCGATGTGATTGCTTCCAAGATGGAAGAGTTGGAGGCGTTTAAGATTAAACTTAACGATTTATGGGAAGGGGTGAAATGACTATTCAACAAGACATAGTTCTAAAAGCCATTGAGAGATTTCCCAAACTTCCCAACAGGACACTTGCTAGATATATTCTGATGGAAAACGGAGAATACTTTGATGGCGACCTTGAGAAAATCAGAACATCAGTAAGATGGTTTTCGGGTTCAAAAGGGGATAGGTCAAGGCATAACAAAAGAGAAATCGTTATTCCCAAAACATTACGCAACAAGAGAACCCCTTACCATTTAAGTCCAGGCAAATGGCTTTTCCTGTTTGATATTCACATTCCCTACCACGAACCGAAAGCAGTTGAGGCTGCTATACAGTTTGGAAAAGACCAAAAAGTGACAGGTGTATTCTTTCCGGGTGATCTTCAAGACTGTGCTGCGGTTTCTTTCTGGCAGTCAAATTATAAAAGAAATTTCGACAAAGAGCTGGAGATGTTCATAGACTTTTTAGACTTCATTGAACAGGAATTTCCAACACAAGAAAAGGTTTGGTTGCCGGGAAATCACGAATACAGACTTGATAGATACTATCAGAGCAAAGCACCGGAATTAATCGGTATGCCGTTGATAGCCTTTGACACAGTCTTGGCTTTAGAACACCGGAAAATAACACGACTAGAATACAAGCAGATTGTCATGGCTGGAAAACTTCCGGTAATCCACGGTGATGAATTTAGAGTGTCTCAAGCAGTCAATCCAGCAAGGGGGTTGTTGCTCAAGGCTCAGTCATGGGCTATGTGCGGTCACTATCACAAGACATCAGAACAGCCAGGGAAAAACTTAATGGGAACCCTTTTAACTTGCTGGTCGGTCGGGTGTCTGTGTGATTTATCCCCAGATTATAATCCTTACGGGAATAATTGGAATCATGGTTTTGCCGTTGTTGAGATAGACGAAAAAGGAAACTTTGAAGTTCACAATAAGAGAATTTTGCCGAGTGGGAGGGTAGCATGAGCCTGAGATACGAGCAATACAACGCATTAAAAATTACCAAAGAATTTCTTGTTGAGCTTATTGATGTTCACTCACGGCCAAAGACTATTTCAGAAATGCAATCTAAGGCAATACATTGTCTGAGGCATTTCCCAATGTTGGAAGCAAGCGGCAAGCCGATATTCTCAAAAGACGAATTTACGAAGGATTAACATGGAATATAAAGTTTACGCAGAATTTTACGGCAAGAAAATCAAAAAAACCGTTTGGGCTGATAGCCCAGAACACGCAAAAGAAAAATTGAGAAATGACATTATATTCCACAAAATCTTAACAGCGGAAGAATCGGTCATATTTGATAATCTTATGAGTTTATTTAAGGATAGAAAATGAAAATACCGCCTTTAATCACAATAGCTGGGCATCAAATAAAGATTGTCACAAAGGAAAAACTAGAAGCCGATGAAGCACCATGCGTGGGCTTGGCTTATACAGGACAGGATTTGATTCACCTTGCGAGAACGTGCCACGGCGTAAAACTCAATTCGGCACAGAGAGCAACAGCTTTTTTGCATGAGAGTTTACATATCATGTCGGTTCTGTACGGGTTGAATTTGACGGAAAAGCAAGTGAGCCAATGGGAAGTAGTTTTGTATCAATATCTCCATGACAATCATCTTCGCTTTTAAAGGATTAGTGAGAGCAGAGGAAAAGACGTGATGAAACGGGGGCAGGTGGCCGAGTGGTCAATGGCACCTGACTGTAAATCAGGCGAAGCAAGGCTTCACGGTGGTTCGACTCCACCCCTGCCCTCCATACAAAATCGGAGATTTTTAAGAAGTGAGCTTTGATAATCATTATCCGCATAGAAAGGATAGGCGTAAAAAATACAGAGGGGCAAAGGCGGTTGACAGATCGTGCAGAAATCACGGATCGTGTCCTTATTGTGCAAAAGCAAGAAAGTATAAAATAAAAAAACAGGAACCTAATGAACCGGAGATTGAATGAGCAACAAAAAGAATCAATACAAAGTTTTTAAGGTAGTTGAGGGGGAAGTTATTGAGCATAGCTCTCACAACAATTTTATGTACGCAGTTATTCAGCGTGACCAGCTAAGGAAGAAGGGCATTAGCTCAATGGTAATGTACCGGGGGCAAATTGTCGAGCAAGACGTAAAGAAAATTAAACCTATGAAGGAGGGGATATGAATTGGGACGAACTAAAAAGCAAGGGTAGTGAGCATTACAAGACAGGCGGGATAGAACCGATTGACCTATACGCAGCAGGGAATATGTTTCACGATTTTGCTTTGTGCTCAATTATGAAATACGCTTTCCGGTCGAGAAGGGAAATGAATCTTGAAACAGATTTACTCATAAAGAATCTGGAAAAGATTATCGACTATGCCCAAAAACTGATTGCCGGACTGAAAACAACAAAACGTAAAAAAGAAAACCTTTTTGAAAAGCACAAGAGAATCAAGAAAAGCGAGGTAGAAATTTTTAGTACGCTACAAGGATTTAAAAGCGATGCAAACGTAGCGGAACAACTTAAAGACATAACGGAAGGAAAGGAGATTGCATAGCATGGATTATCAGACAACAGAGTATGACGGAATTAAAATTGAGGAATACAACGGAGTATTTTCTTTAACAGCGCAGAGAGTGAAAGACGATAATTTTTACCCTGTCTGGGCTAAGTACAAAAAAAACAAAACAGAGTATCAGGCGAAAGACTGGCCTGTTAAAGTTATTCTGGGCGACAAAGAGAAGGCCAAGACTGTTCTTTTAAATATGCTTGCTGAATTAGGCGAACCCAGCAACCCCGATGATGTGCCGTTCTAGTTTTTTTACTTTTTTACAATGACAGGGGCAAAATTATCCTATATCGCATTTTAGGGCTTAAATGTTAAATCGTACACAGGGCAAGACAAAACTCAATACAGGGCAATTTCAGGCGAAATACGACATAAATAAGATAATAGCCGAGGCCGAAGCAAATCCCCCGGACGAATACTGGGAATTTTCGACAGATCAAGTTGAAAGTTTACTTTTTTTAGAGAAACAAATCAAACAAGAGGGAAAGATTAAAATTGAAATATAGAGATGATATTTGCAGATTAACAAATTGCGTAAATCTTAAAGTATGTCAAGGCTTGTGCGGTTTTCTAAAAGATGTTGTCAATAACCAATCAAGCGCTAAAGAGGTTTTATTATCAAATTTAATAAGTCCTGAAAAGCTGGAATTACGGGATTACAAAGAAGCCATGAACGAATTGGCTGAAAATCAGGAAACAAGAAATGAAGTGACTTTTGAGCGAATGCGTGAATTGACGGAAGGCTTAGAAGAAATCCCGTTTTATCAGCAGCGTAAAATTGCAATAACTATTTTATTATCACTGGGATTTACAAAAAATATTATACAGCGAATATGCAGGTTAAGCACCACGAGACTTTGGGAGATTTTGAGATAAAGGGGGCAGTTAGCCCCCCCCCTTGTTATTTTAACGTGGTCATTTTTTGTTATTATTTGCCCTTGTTATTTTCCTTCAGCCTTGGCGATTGCATTATTTAAAAATTTTTTTGCTGCTTTAATATCAGCAGGAAAAATCTTATTCTGCGATAATGCTGCTATTGCCGCCTTACACGCCTCCAACAGTTCCGGTGCGGCGGCGATTAGTGCAGCAATTTCATTATCATTTTCACCATTTTTCACGGTGCAAATCCTTTTTTTGTTTTCGTCCTCAACCCAAATTGAGGTATTTTTATCACTACCATTGACGAGAAATTTCATAATTCTCCCCCTATAAAGCAATAATAATCAGTACAACGGTTAAGAGTAACAACACGCCGGCAAGCTCCTTCTTGTTTGTGCTTTTGGGGATGTCACGGTTTATCCACTTATCCGGCCGGTTCGGGCAAATCCGGCAATCGTGATATTTTTTATCCCAGCAGTTTTGACAAGAGATCATAATTGCACCTCACTTTCCGGCACAAAGGTAACTATTATGTTTTTGGTTGATGCTTGCTCTGCTCCACGGTTTTCAAGATCAACATTGCCGATTTTAAGGCAATCTTCACGCTCCGGGCAATTCTGACAGAAGGTTTTTGTGCAGTACATTAGCACACCTCCATCTTGCAAGGCATTATGATTGCCGCCCGTGAATCGTTGTCATACATAACCAAAGGGGACCATGTTCTATTTTCTTTATAAAGAGATACGGAAGAATTTTCCATATAAGCATCATGCAGGTAATCAGTATTGAAAGATAAAATATCATCCGCAAAGTTTTTATATACCTCATGGAAAAGGGAATGATGCGAACCATTGCAAGCAATGGTTGACTGCCACTTCGGAACGGGAATCACTTTTTTATAATCAGGGAAAGCGCAATCGTCTTTTTGTAAAACTATCTGACTGGCTTTCTGGCTTATTACCTTATAACATCCGCTTTCAATCTCAAGGTTTGTTGCGAAAATATGCAACCGGCCCCCATCTGTACAAATAACCAGACCATCATCAATGAAAACACGCTTTAATGCTTCCCTTTTGTCTTTTGGATTTCTGGCTTTCAGCGCAAACCCGAACCCCTTTACTTCTTTTTCTCCTTCTCTGTCATTTTTGCTTTTTTTCTCAATAATAATCGTATCCATTTTACACCCCCAAAATACAAGCTATGATTAAGATAACCAGAAAATACTTGATGTTGTTTTCTGCCTGTTTTACGCTGTTTAATTCAATCTCAAGATTGCTCTTGTGAGGGCAAGTGGAGCAATCACCTTTTATCCAGCAGTTGTGACAGGTGGTTAAAGAGGTCATTAGCGCACCTCCGCAATACATTTACTTACAAATTCATTAATTAAAACATCTAACTGGTTGCTTGTTTTGCCTTGTGCTTTTTGTTCATATTCACGCACTAGGTCATAACTAACCTTTGAGTGCTGAGAAGGCATAGGCCTGTATCCTGTGACGATTGCAATCCCGTTTATGTCGTAAACGTCAAAATTCCAGCCGTAAGTTCCAGCAGAATAAGCGACCGGACTTTTATATTGCAATAATGTTTGAAGTTCACAATATCCGACTGATATAATTTTGTAATATCCCGCTTTTAATTCTTTCGCTGTTGTTTTGTATTTCATTGTCTTTCCCTCCTATGGGTTAATTGGTTAATGTTTCTAATCCCCTCTATAATGCCCCCAGTGGAGGCACTAACAAGGGACTAAGATATATTATATTGTTCACGCAGTCTTTTCCATTCATTAAATAATACATCAAATTGAATGGGGTCCTTCCTTCTCATTTTTGCCATATCAGAATAGATAGAGCAAAATAGTTTTTTTGTTATTCTTTTTTTCATTTTTATCCTCCCTTTTTCTTTATTTAGTATGACCGGGGTTGGCGGCCCCGGCGTTAGATACATCCTCGCGCACTATAACGATTTGCTCGTCATCTGCACACTCGTCAGCGTACAGGTCATATAATCCGCGTCCGCCATTATTTGCCGATGCTTTAGAGATAAAACGTCTTTTGCCGTCCATATCTTCCGCGTACACATTGTATTTGTCTACTGTATCCATGATGTGTTCCTCCTGTTTTATTTTGTATTATAATACAGAATCTGTGCCAAGATTAGGATAATCATAAAATAATCTGTAAATATATAATTTATAAAGATAAAAAATATTATTGGGGGAAAATCAAATAATAAAAAACAGCTAAAAACCTGTTAAAAAGACCATAGAGAAATCAAGTACTTAGTAATAAGCAATCAAATAATCATTATAAATCAATAAGTTATAAACCGGTGAAATCCGCAAATTGAAGGGCAAAATCCAGGGTAAAATCACCGGAACTATCGACCGAAAACCGCAAATAGCATGATTATGTAATAATATTAGTATATTAGAGATATATTAATAAAAAAAACCGAAAGAAATGCAATTAATAAATAGATAAGTACCACCGAGTGTCTGCCGCAAGCGCAAGCGGCAAGGCAGAGATAATGAGAGTAC
>DJVN01000112.1:0-19024 GCA_002441205.1 Syntrophaceae bacterium UBA6255
ATCCTCATGACCGCCTTCATCTGCACTTTTTGGGCAGTCTTTTCGCCCCAAACACGATGTTCGACTTCACGGCATTTTCCCTATTGGGAAACAGTACCCTGCTTTGGAAACGGGTGGCCGGATCGCATGCCCGATTAGCGTGCTTGAATAATGTGCCTTCAATTGAACGCGAGCAATTCGTGGACATCATGATGAAAAAAGGATTGGGCGATCCGTTGCCGGAATCCGTATCGATACTTTCCAGAGGCAAGTAGTTTTTTGAAGGAACACAACGCATGAATACAACCCCATGGAACATCCCCGTAGATATGGTATTCACGTATGTTGATGGCAGTGATCCCGCGCATATGGAAAAACGTCGACGGTATCGTTCGGAGTTCCCGGAGGCAACACGATCAAAAAACGTTTCCGATATCGGAAATACCGACATCCGCTTCCTGGATGTCGGGGAAATTACGTTTAGCGTCAACAGTGTGCTGAAATACATGCCGTGGATCCGCACGATCTTTATCGTGACCGATGCCCAGATTCCACCCCTTGCCCCTCATCTGCTTGACTCGGGGCAAGTCCGGATTATCGATCACCGGGAAATCATTCCTGCACAATGTCTCCCGACATTTAACAGCAGGGCCATTGGTTCGTTTCTCTATCGTATTGACGGGTTGTCTGAAATTTTCCTCCACAACAATGATGACGTCATGCATTTTTCTCCCATCGATCCGGGCTTTTTTTTCACGACAAACGGGAACGGATCCATTTCCCTTGAGTTGCATACTCATCCGGCCTATTTCAGGTGGATAAAACGACAATATTCCCGCGTATCGAAGTATCGAACAAATATCTACTCCTCTGGCATTGCGAACGCTTGTGACCACCTGAGAAAAAGCAGGCACCGTCTCGCCGGTTATGAGATTATCGCGCCCATACACTCGACGCTTGTTCTTCGCAAGTCGACAGCCTGGCGCATCGAAGAGGAATTCGGGCCTATCCTGGAGGAAACGCGCCGCAGGCGGTTTCGGGATGCCAAAGACATTTCCTATTACACCATCCTTTACAGCATGGAAAAGAAATGGAATCCTCATGACCGCCTTCATTTGCATCTTTTCGGAAATTTCTCCGCATGGAGTCCACATGACCGCTTTTACCGACAGATTTTCAGGAACCTTTCCTCACCGCATGCAATGTTTGATTTTCCCATGCTTTCCGTTTCTGAAAACGGAGATCTGTTTTGGAAAGAAGTTGATGACTGTCAGGCACAACTGGCCTGTTTGAACAACATCCCTCCAAGCGAACGCAGGCGCTTTGAGGACGTTATGATGAAAAAAGGATTGGGCGATCCGTTGCCGGAATCCGTATCGATACTTTCCAAAGGCAAGTAGTTTTTTGAAGGAACGCAGCGCATGGATTCAACTTCATGGAACATCCCCGTAGATATGGTATTCACGTATGTTGACGGCGATGATCCCGTATATCTGGAAACACGCAGCCGGTATCGTTCGGAACTCCCGGATACGACTCCTTCAAAAAACATCTCGGATTCAGGTGATGTCGACATCCGTTTCCGCAACGTCGGGGAGATCACGTTCAGCGTCAATAGTGTGCTGAAATACCTGCCGTGGATCCGCACGATCTTTATCGTGACCGAAACCCCGCGGCTTCCCGTTTCTTTGCATCTTCTCCATTCGGGCCGGGTCCGCATCGTCGATCCGGTGGAATTCATTCCTTCACGGTACCTGCCGACATTCAGCAGCAATGTCATTGAATCGTTCCTCCATCGCATTGACGGTTTATCCGAAATCTTTCTCTACAACAACGACGACTACATGCATTTTGCTCCCATCCGACCGGACTTCTTTTACTCGACCGACGAGGATGGAGCTATTTCCCTTGAACTGCATGCCTATCCGGCTGTGTATCGATGGATTATGACCAAGCTATCTCATATATTCCGCGGATATCGCACAAACCTGCACTCCTTTGGCATTGCGAACTCTTACGCCTGTCTGAGGAGATGCACGCATCGTCTTTCCGTGCATAATATTTTGGCGCCGGTGCATGCGACTAAAATCTGGCGCAAATCGACAGCCCTGCAGGTGGAGGAGGAGTTCGGATCGATCCTGGAAGAAACCCGTCGCAGACGGTTCCGGGATGCCAGAGATCTTTCCTACTACACCATTCTATACAGCATGGAAAGGAAATGGAATCCTCATGACCGCCTTCATCTGCATCTTTTCGGAAATCTCTCCGCATGGAACCCTCATCATCGAATTTATCTACGCTTTTGGGGAAATTTTTCCGCGCCGCACGCGATGTTTGATTTTCCCATAACCTCCGTTTCTGAAAACGGAGAGCTGTTTTGGAAAGAAGTTGATGACTGTCAGGCACAACTGGCCTGCTTGAACAATATCCCTCCAAGCGAACGCAGGCGCTTTGAGGACGTTATGATGAAAAAAGGATTGAGCAACTCTGCACAGGAATCAGTTTCTAAAACTTTCCGGGGAAGAGGACTCGACCATGTCTGAAACCCGATTCATTTTTCGCGGTTCGTTTATCAACATGTCGGCAATGATTCTGAGGATCATTATTTCACCTCTGATGTTGATCGTGCCGCGGCTTTTTAATCAGGAGATGTTCGGAATCTTTATCTCGATGCAATCGTTTTGCACAACACTGGCGACGATTCTGGGGTTGAGCATACACTCCGGATTGACATGGTGGATACCGAAACAATCCACGACAGAGGGACAGACGGCCAGGACGGTCTGGAAGTGGCTGCTTATTGTGCTTTGCCTGAGCGCGGGCTTTGTCTTATTGACCGCGCTTGTCTTACCAGCCGGCAAGGCATGGGTTCCAAGCGGCTTTGAACAGGTTACCCCATGGTTCTACGCCATTTGTCTCTTCAGTGTTCCCGGTTCCGTCGCCTTAAGTTACGGTTCCGCATGTCTGATGGGAATCCGGAAACCGCAATATCGCGCTACATGGGAGCAATTTCTTTCCTTTTCCCTCATCCCGATTCTGGCTATCGGCCTCTGGCCGACGGGACTTCCGAATGCCCTGGCATGGAGCCTGTTCGGCGCAAAATGGATTTGCGCCGCTGCCATTCTGGCATACCTTGCGAAACATTTTCCGCCAAGGTTTGAAAGAAGCTTGACCGCATTGGATCAAAGTCTGCTTCGCTATTCATTACCGGTGGCGTTCGCGCGGTTAGTAGCGAATGTCATCACGCAAATCGACCTCTGGATGGTGCTTTTCTTTCTCGGCCCTGCATCTGCCGCTGTTTACGGAATCATGCGCATGCTCGCGGACGGCGTCGCAAAAGTCCGGTTGAGTTATGACCCCCTGATCGTGCCGGTTGTCAGTCGCCTGGAATCGAATAACCAACGGGAAAAATTAAGGGATGTCCTTTCCTATACCGTTCGCATGGTATCCATGATCCAGATCGCCGTGGCCGCGACCATGGCCTGTTTTCCCAAAGAACTGCTGTCCATCGCCGGCGCGCAGTATTCCGCCGATTTGTTTGCGTTTCTCATTCTTCTTTCCGGACGGCTCGTCAACGGGATCGGCGAACTTTCTTCTCAGGTGGTTTATGGATTGGGGGAAAGCGCGCTGATCCTCAGGCGGAATGTGATTACATTGCTTTTTGCGATGCCGGCCGGATTGATGCTTATTCCCCGATATGGACTGCTGGGCGCGGCCATGACCTCGTTTTTAATGATTAGCGTGCAATGTCTTCAAGTCATTGTGCTGCAGACCCGGTTGACAGGCCGCTGGCTCTATAAACTGGAACTGGCGCCGCAAATGCTTTGTCTTTTCGGATTTATCGGAGCAGTCTTTTTGGTTCAGTCCCGATTCGCGCTGTTTCCTCTTGCCTGGAGAATTCCCATTTATCTGGTACTGATGATCGCCTGGGGAACATGGGCGTATAAGGAACGGAAAAATATCATTCCCTCAGAAATATAGGCCAACACAGTTCAACGGCTTTGGGAGGAAGGCTCTTTCCTGAGATTCGTTAAATGATACTTCCGCATGAAGGGAAGCGCCGGTTTTATCGGACGCAATTTAATATCCGGAAAAACCGCAAGACGCTCATCCGCTGAAGTCACGGTTAAAACAAACGCTATTCATTTTACCCTGACAAATTACTTTTCTTTTCTTCAATGTCCCTGTCATTAGCAAGGCCCAGCAGCTTAACAGAATCGGCAATATTGATGAAGAATAAAATTATACAGGCAAGTGCCGCAGAATACAAAATGATGTCTTTGAAAAATATTTCAAGCATCAGAAAGAACGCTATGAGAAGCCTGACTTCCGTTGGTCCGAAAATACCGGAATCAATGATATATTTCCCCGTAACTTTATACCGTAACAACGTGATCAGCATGCTCCAGCCATAGAGAACGATGAGGCCGAATCCCGCCAGTTTCCAGTTGCCTGCGACATAAAGCAAATATCCCAAGCCTATTAATATAATGCTTATCCAGTCAATGATAATATCCAGGGTAAATCCATACCATTTACGGGGCTTATTGCGATAGAAGGCAAGCCGTCCATCCAAAGAGTCGCCAAACCAGTTTATCGCCAGGCCGAAAACACCCAGCAGAAGATAGCAGGGATGAATATAAGCGGCTAAAATAAAACCCGTCAGCGTTATTACGCTTCCTAACAATCCGATAAAAGTAAGCGTGTCTGAATTCATCCAGGAAGGAATACGTTGAACCAAAAAAACCAGCGCGCGATGTTCAGGCTTTCTGATTAGATTGGTTCGCGTTCGATCATTTGAAATTGCTTTGAGAACTTTTTCGCCGTCTTTTTTCTGCTTGAGTTTCATGATGTTTTCATTGGGCAACCATTGATAACCTTGAAGGCGTTCATCCTCTATCGATGAGCCGGTTATTTAATCAAACCCTGTTTTCTCCCTTCTTTTTTCAATACGATCAGCGCATCTTCGAGATCCTTTTGGCGATGGGTAGCCATCACCGACATTCTGATCATGGCTTCAGACGACGCGGGAGGAATGACCGGATTTGTATAAACACCGTTTTCCAGAAGTCCCTTGCTGAAATAAGCCAATTTCATAACGTCGCCTATGATAATGGGAATGATAGGCGTGGGTATCTGTTGTGGAACAGTTCTAAACCCCAGCGACTCTATGCCTTTTCTTAGAAATGATGCATTCTGCAGAACGCGCTTCCGTCCTTCATCATCCTGATAAAAAATATCCAGGGCTTTGTTGGCGGTTGCCGCCATGGCCGGGGGCATGGAAGCGCTGAACATCAAACTGCGCGCATGATGCTGAAGGTGTTGAATAATGTCTCTGCCGGCCGCGCAAAAGCCGCCGATGCTGGCAAATGATTTGGAAAACGTACCAACTAAGATGTCTATCTTGTCCATTAACCCCAAATGTCCGCAAATGCCTTCTCCGTGTTTGCCGAAGTGACCAATGCCATGGGCATCGTCAATAATGACATGCGCTTTGTGTCTCTCCGCCAGTTCAACAATACGCGGTATCTGAGCCACATTTCCTTCCATGGAAAAAATACTGTCACTGATGATCCAGCGGTTGCCCTGGGGAGGGAGACCGGCCAGCACTTTTTCCAGATCATCCATATTGTTGTGCCGGTAAATACGGGTGTCGGCATGTGCAAGCCGACATCCGTCAATAATACTGGCATGATTTTTCTCGTCGGAAATGATATGGTCTCCTTGACGGGTGATTCCGGAGATAACACCGAGGTTCGTCTGCATTCCTGTCGTGAAACATAGCGCGGCTTCCTTTTGAAAGAATTTTGCGAGTTTTATTTCCAATTCATTATGTATGTCAAGAGTCCCGTTGAGAAAGCGCGATCCCGTGCAGCCCGTGCCGTATTTTCTCATGGCATCGCAACCGGCCTTAATCATCTCCGGATGGTTCGCCAATCCCATATAATTGTTTGAACCGAGATTAATGGTGTCTTTACCGTCAATGATTATTCGCGGTCCGATTTGACCCGATATAGGTATAAAGTAAGGATACAATCCCATTTCTTTTATCAACAGCGCCAGTTGCACCGTTGTGTCTTCGGCAAATAATTTGTGATCGCTATGAGACGGTTGATGATTTAAAACTTGCTTCAATGCCACAGATAATTGATCGTTTTCCTCCGGCATTAATTGCCCTCCGATTTTTTTATTTCAGATCGCGCGCCGATGCTCCCGGCTGCGTAATAAACTTCAATCATGCGGTTAAACACGTTGTGGGGCAGCAACGTGTGCAAGAAAACAGCCGAGCGTTGAACCGGATCCGCAATAATCCTGCGAGCAGGCGGAAACTGGCTTTGCAGGATGCCTGATATCGCGCGGGCCACCCGCTCCGGACAGATTCCATTTTGCTCGTCATGCATGATTTTGTCTACCGTTTTTTTATACCGTCCCGCATAAGGGGACATCTCTTGCTCGGCAGCTTTTGCGCGTGTCCGGTATTTTAAAGAACCGCCCCGGCAATCGCCCGGCTCCACAACGGTCACATAAATGCCGAACCGTCTTGTTTCCTGGGCGAGACTTTCACTCCAACCTTCAATCGCATGCTTGGATGCTGTATAGGCGCCCTGAAAAGGAATGCCGAACAGACCGTTCAGAGAGGAAATATTAACGATACGGCCATATTGCCGTTCGCGCATGGCTGGTAGCACTGCCCGGGTCATACGTGCCATTCCTAAAAAGTTTGTTTCCATGACCAGGCGTAATTCTTCAGCAGAGACTTCTTCGCAGGCGCCCAATGTCAAGAACGCGGCGCAGTTTACGAGCGCATCAATGCGGCCATCCCTTTGTAGAATGCGCTTGATTGTTTTCTGCACGGACAAATCATCCGTGACATCCAGGGGTAACATTATAAAGCCTTCGGGTGCTTCTTGTTCTTCGCCGAATGATTGCGCGCCCGCATAGACGCAGAAGCCGTCAGTATTTAGTTGACGCGATGTGGCAAGTCCTATGCCGGATGATGCTCCGGCGACTAGTACATTTTTCAACATTCAGCAATAACCTCTTCAATAATTTTTTCAATTTTCCAGCATATGTTAAATCATAATTCAGAAATTTTTGAATTTCCTTTTTGCCTGCTCGTTTAAGATTTCAAGTATGCCCCAGAGCATCGACAATCTTTTTACCGGCTGCGTGTCTTGCGGAAATGACCGCTGATGCCATGGATGTCAAAATAAAGCTTATGAATAATACGAGCAGCATACCGGGCACCATATCTATATACAGTAACACGGAACTTGATGCCCCCGGGGGTGTGTAGCGCATGGGATGGTATCTGGTAATACCCAGAACTAAAATATGCAACACAAAACCAGCGATACTGCCGAAAAATCCCAGGCCAGCTCCCTCTAAAGCAAAAATTATGGCTACGCCTTTGCGCTTTAAACCCAGCGTGCGCAATGTTCCAATCTCTCTTGTTCTTTCCAGAACCACCATGCTCATGGTATTAATTATTGATAATACTGCGATAAACAAAACGATAACAAAGAGAAAAATAAAGATAGCGTCGAGAAAGGATTTTACCTTGGAATAAACCATTGACAATTCATTCCATGTCAGTATTTCACAATGTATGCCGGCAGCGCCGAGTTTCTTCAGTAAGCGTTTACGCATTGCTTCTGTTTCTGTGACGTCTTTGAGCAAAACGACGATTCTTTCTGTCGATTGAGTATCAAGGAGAGACTGGACAAATTTAAAATTGAATCGTAAAAATTTGTTATTGGAAATCTCATTTCCTGCATCGTAGACCCCGTTTATTTTTATATCGAGAGCTTTCATCTGGCCATCGATTGTGTTTGACATAACCACGCCTTTTGTCCCGGGTGTCAAATTGAGATATTTACTCAAACCTTTTGACATCTCCACACCGGAGGGATCGTCTTCGGTCAATCTTTTTCCTTTGATCTTTGAATATTTGATCCACCGTTGCGTCTGAAGAATTTTATCATCTTTAGGGACAACACCCTGACCAACAAAAAGAGTGGAAATTTCACCATTGCTCACCAGACCGGCGAGCTGAATCTGAGGCGTGGACAATATTACACCTTTTTCTTCGCCGACAGTCTTCATTATTTTTTGCGTTTCTTCATAGGTAAGCATGTATTTTGATTTGTCAATCTTTGAATATTGCTTCCATCCGGCTTTGTTGATTCTCAGATGACCGAGTCCTTCACCGTGAATAGCAAGATAGCTTAAAGCCCAATAGGTATGATGAAGATATCCGTAGCACAATCCAATTGAGGCAAAACCGACGCTGACGGTAACAATAGTATATAAGGAGCGGCGTTTATTTCTTAATATATTGCGCAATGACAACTTGATCCATTTCATCATTAATTTACCGTTCCAGCAATAATGTTCCTTTTTTCAGAACACACCGGATGTTTGACATTTCCTGAATCTTTATTATTAAGAAGGAGATTTTTATTTTTTGCATTTAATTCGCACATTTAAAGGCCAACATCTTATTGACTTTTTGCATTGATCATGTATACCAAACCACCATTAGTTTCAAGTAAAACTCTCAAATGAATATTCTGTTTTGTTGGAGGTTGAAATGGGAAGAAAAGATGGACGCCATCTTAAAACAGTCAGCAGTTTTCAGAAAATCTACACATTTTTCATGCCCAAACGAAGTGAAGCCATAGTTTGGCATGAGTTGGAAGTTGATGTTGCTCACACCGTTGATTTTATAAACAACAAAAAAATAGAAGGACATGATATCACAATTTTTGAGCTGGTCATTTCTGCTCTTCTTAGAACAACAAGTCAGTTTCCCGAGATAAACAGATTTATTTATAATCATAAATTCTACGCCAGACATGAATATTCCGCAGCATTCGCTATAAACCTCAACGGGGAAATTGTTCTTCGTAAAATATTTGGGCAACCGGAATGGGATATTTTTGCGCTCTCAAAGGAAGTTAAGGCAATTATTAGTGATACGGTTAAAAAACCGGCTGACAGCAATGAAAACATAATTAATTTCTTTATGAAACTTCCCAATTTCATTTCATCATTTTGCGCCACACTTTATCCGTGGCTGATCGACAAAGGACTTTTATCCTATGCATCATATAAAGATAATCCTCTGTTTTCTTCGTGTGTCGTTTCAGACATAGGATCTTTTGGTTTGACGTCTCTTTATCATCACCTCTATGACTGGGGTAACACATCGGTTTTTGTTACCATAGGCGCAATGCATAAAGCTCCGGTCGTGACGCCTGAAGGCACACTAAAAGTTTCAGATGTCATCAAATTCGGATTTACCATAGATGAACGAATCTGCAACGGGAAGAAGTGTAGCGACATGCTTTTATTTTTTAAAGAATGCGTGGAAAACCCCTTGGTTCTCGAAAAATCTCCCCAACAGGTCATCAGGGAATGATGCGATCCGCGGGAAGGTTCTCAATGACTCGAACGTTTGTATCATTCATTACGGAAAACTTGCTGTTCTTCCCATGATAAAATGATCATTTTATTTGACATAATAATAAGTTCTTGGTATCTCTCCTTATCCTTGAATACGCTGATGTCTGCATTCAGGGGCTTGTGGGTGTTCGCCTGAACTGGTTCAAACCCGGTCTTCGGCAGATTTTTTTAAATCGCAGATTATCATATTCACAAACAATCTCTCTGTTGACTTTTAAAAGTATTTTCTATCCCGCAATGAAGAAAAAATAAGGGTAATTATTGATGATGGAAAATATGATTAACAACTTATCTCTATATCTGGAAACATCTATCTTTTTAGCGTTTTTTGCCGCTTACCTGGGTGGAATTGTCATCAGCTTTACCCCATGTACTTATCCTCTGATTCCGGTAACAATCGGATTTATAGGAGTACAGGGATCATCATCAAAGCTTCGCGCATTTATGCTTTCCTTGTTTTATGTCATGGGACTGGCGATCACCTACGCAGCTTTAGGCGCCGCGGCGGCGTTATCAGGCAGGATTTTCGGACAAATGCAGACCACTCCCTGGACTTATTTCATTATGGCTAATTTGTGTCTGGTCATGGGATTATCCATGCTGGATATTTTCAACATTTCAATCCCCATCCCGCAAAAGCTGATGAAACTTACCGACCCGAACAATAAAAAAGGTTTCTTAAACAGCTTCCTCATCGGCATGGTTTCCGGCGTGGTTATCGGTCCCTGTACCGCTCCCGCTCTGGGGGTATTGCTGGGTTATGTGGCTCTCAAGACGAACGTTTTTTTGGGCATGGGATTACTTTTTGTTTTTGCCTTTGGGATGGGCACGCTGCTGATCATCATTGGAACCTTTGCCGGAATCATTGCCGCTTTGCCCAAATCAGGCAAGTGGATGGAAAAAATTAAACTTATATCCGGACTGATATTAATTGGCGCGGCTGAATATTTCCTGTATATTGCGGGAACATTATCAATATGAAGCGAGGGCATGATGAATAAAAAAGTTTTATTAGTTTTGGTTTCCCTGCTTATCTTAGCTTCCGCCGCCATGTGCTTTGGACAATACAGGCCTGGTTTTTTTTCCAGGCATGATAAAGTTCTAGCCCCTGATTTTTCTTTAAAAGATATCCAGGGGAAAACATTCAGGCTTAACAGCCAGCGCGGAAATCCCGTGGTGATGTTTTTCGGAACCACCTGGTGTCCCGCCTGTCGCGATGAAATGCCTTTATACAGAGATCTTTACGATAAATACGCTTTGCGCGGATTAAAATTTCTATATATTGACATAAACGAATCGACGGAAAGAGTAGCGCGCTTTGCCAAACAAAATTCGTTCCCTTATCTCGTCCTGGTTGATGGCGATGGTAGCGTTGCCACGAACTATAATATTATCGGCGTACCGACATTCATTCTGTTGGATAAAGAAGGAAATATTGTCAGTGTCAGCCACAGAATATCGGATTTGCCCGTAAAAAATCTTTTTCTAACAAAAAAATAAGCTCTGAAAATAATATTTTTTTGAGGAACAATCATGGAACAGGACAACTGGCTACAAAATTTGACAAAATCGAATCAAGATAAATGGATTGGCGGTGTCTGCGGCGGTTTGGGCGAAAGTTCTCCTATTCCATCCTGGGCATGGCGTCTTTTGTTCGTGACACTTGTTATATGTTTCGGCACCGGTATATTACTATACATATTACTTTGGATTTTTATTCCATCCAAATCAAATGCACAGGAGTCAAAATGAAATTAAAAAATGATATTCATGTCTATGAATGGACCAGCCCGTTCGAAAACAACTGCAACAGCTTCTTTATAGGCGGCGGTATCAATGCTTTAATCGATCCCGGCTTGACCGGTTATGTGCCCAACTTGCTCAAGCAGATGTCCGCCGACGGCATCAAAAAAGAAGATATCCGCTTTGTCATCAACACCCATTCGCACCCCGACCATTTTCAGGGCTCGGAAGTTTTTGATCAGGAAAAAGTCAAGATTGGCCTGAGCACGAAAGAAATCGAGTTTTTAAAAGGAGACGGTGGTGAACTCTACAGTCTCTTCGGAATCAACGCCCCGAAGATAAATGTAAATTTTCCGCTGGAAGAAGGCGATTTGGCTTTGGGAGACCAGATATTTAAAATCATTCTTGCTCCCGGCCATTCCCCCGGCTCCATTGGCCTTTACTGGCCGGACCAGAAAGCGCTGTTCTGCGGCGATGTCATCTTTGATCAAAGCGTGGGACGAACGGATTTTCCCGGCGGCAACGGCTCCCTTTTAAAGAAAAGCATTCTTGCTTTTTCCAAACTTGATCTTGAGTGGCTTTTCCCAGGGCACATGGGCATCGTGCAGGGGAAAGGCGATATTCAGAATAATTTTAATTTAATTATTAAGGGGATATTCCCTTACATTTAAAATATGATCCGAAGAAAGATTTTTTATGGCCAATGAAGGAAACAAAGTCATTTACTCCATGATCGGGGTAAGTAAAATTTACGAAAAGAAACCTGTGCTCAAAGACATTTATCTGTCTTATTTTTATGGAGCGAAAATCGGTGTTATCGGTCTTAACGGTTCCGGTAAAAGCTCTCTTTTAAAAATTCTCGCTGGCGTAGATACTGATTTTCTGGGAAAGACAATTTTATCACCCGGTTATACGGTCGGTTATCTGGAGCAGGAACCGCGGCTGGACGAAGCCAAAACCGTGCGGCAAATCGTGGAACAGGGCGTGCAAAGCACCATGGATTTAATCCACGAATACAATGAGATAAACGAAAAATTTGCCGAGCCGATGTCGGATGACGAAATGGCCAAGCTCTGCGACAGACAGGGAATTGTGCAGGAAAAGCTCGACGCGCTGGATGCCTGGGATATAGATTCGCGGCTGGAAATGGCCATGGATGCCCTGCGCTGTCCACCCGGTGATACTTCGATAAAAGTTCTGTCCGGCGGAGAAAGACGCCGCGTCGCGTTGTGCCGTCTGCTTTTACAGAAACCGGATATCCTGCTTCTGGACGAACCGACCAACCATCTTGACGCCGAATCGGTCGCCTGGCTGGAACATCACCTGCAAAAATATGAAGGCACCATTATTGCCGTCACGCATGATCGTTATTTTCTGGACAACGTCGCCGGCTGGATTCTGGAGCTTGACCGCGGACAGGGCATTCCCTGGCAGGGAAATTATTCTTCGTGGCTGGAACAGAAACAGAATCGCCTGAAAAATGAAGAAAAGTCCGAAAGTGACAGAATCAAAACTCTCGAGCGCGAGCTGGAATGGATTCGCATGTCGCCCAAAGGAAGACACGCCAAATCCAAGGCGCGTATCAGCGCTTATGAAGAACTGCTGGGAAAAACGATGGAGAAAGAATCCGGCACCCGTGAAATTTTTATTTCACCGGGTCCGAGATTGGGCGATCTGGTCATTGAAACTAAAGATGTGAACAAGGGTTATGGCGATAAACTGCTGGTGGACGGCATGACCTTTTCACTGCCGCCGGGAGGAATCATCGGTGTTATCGGCCCCAACGGCGCGGGCAAGACAACTCTTTTCCGCATGATTACCGGACAGGAAAAACCCGATTCAGGCACAATCCGCATCGGAGATACGGTAAAACTTGCCTGCGTTGACCAGAGCCGCGACACACTTGACCCTAACAAAAATATCTGGGAGATGATTTCCGACGGTCAGGATATCATTCCCATCGGCAGCCGCCAGATAAATTCACGCGCTTATGTCTCGCGTTTTAATTTTTCCGGCACCGACCAGCAAAAGAAAGTGGGAACGCTTTCCGGCGGAGAACGCAACCGCGTTCATCTGGCCCGTATGCTCAAGGAAGGCGGCAATGTCCTTCTGCTCGACGAGCCGACCAACGACTTGGATGTCAATACGCTCCGCGCACTGGAAGACGCGCTGGAAAACTTCGCGGGATGTGTTGTCGTTATCAGCCACGACCGCTGGTTCCTGGACAGAATCTGCACGCACATTCTGGCGTTTGAAGGCGAAAGCAAAGTATTGTTCTTTGACGGCAATTACTCCGAATACGAGGAAGACCGAAAAAGAAGACTGGGCACCGCCGCTTCTCAGCCCCATCGCATCAAATATCGCCAGTTAACCCGTAGATAAAATGAAACTCCCCGCCACAAACAGCGGTGCATCTTGTATATATTATTCTGCGTCGCGAGCGACGGGAAATTTAACCCCTAGAGATTAAAAAGCTTGAAGTATTTGATACTTGTAACAAGGCAATCAACGTTTCATTAACATGACCCTCTTAAACATTTTCACTGAAAACAAATAGCGTTCAATATTTCACGTGGCCAACATTTGCTTGACGCGGAAATCCATTGTCGCTTATAATTTCATCATTAAAAATAACTAAAAAAAATATGTAAAACGTCGAAAATATTATTTTGAAAGGAGACAAAATGAATAAAAAAAGATTTTCTGTTCTACTGTGTTGTATTTTACTTCTGGCTGGTTGTGCGGAGACTGGAACGATGACAAAAGGGCAAAAAGGCGGTCTTGTAGGAGCGGGGGGTGGAGCGGCGGTCGGAGCGATACTGGGACAGGTCATAACCCATGACACAAAAGGAACTCTTATCGGAGCGGCCATAGGTGCAGCAGTAGGTGGAGCGGGCGGATATGGTGTTGGCAAAATGATGGATAATCAGGAAAGAGATATGAGAGATGCTTTGGCAACCTCCGAAGCTGCTGCCGTCACACGGGAAGGAAACCTTTTGGCGGTAACCTTCAGAGGTGATGTCACGTTTGATACAAATTCGACAGAAGTACGAAAGGGACTTTACTCTGAAATAAACCGCGTCGCCGGCGTTTTGAATCAATATCCCCAAACATTGATCATGGTAGAAGGACATACCGACAGTGTCGGGTCCGATGCATATAACATGGATCTTTCCAGGCGGCGCGCCAACGCAGTGAAAAATCTGCTGGTTCAGCGCGGCGTAGCTTCCAGCCGTATTGAAGTTGTCGGGTACGGAAAAACCATGCCTGTGGCAACCAACAGTACCGAGACTGGACGTCAAATGAACAGAAGGGTGGAAATCAAAATTGCACCTCAAACACAACCCCAGACGCCGTAAGCATTGAAAGCTCCCCGTAGGAGATAAGGATGCAAAAATGAAAAAGCAGGGCCAGAAATGGCTCTGCTTTCTTTAGCATACTTAATCCGAAAACCATATTACAAGTCACGGATGTGTCAGGGAAAACTATCTTAAGGTAATGTGGCGCTATTTATCCCCAATGCATTAAATACCATAAATCAATCTTAAAATATTATTCAATTATTTCAATTGCTTAGCATTTTTTTCTTGACATAATTTTTATAATCAGTATTTTGCGAACGTTATTTTTTATAAATAAGGAGCCGTTTATTGAACAGAAAAACCTTGATCTTGTTAGTCATTTTATTCGTCTTGATCGGATTTTTCCCTGTACGTCAATCCCTGATAAATCATTTCACGGGGGAAATGATTTACTCATCTGGAGGAACGGCTCCCGTATCGGAAGCTAAGCCTGTAAAATCCATAAGCGACAAAATCAAAAAAGGCGAAACGCTTTCCTCCATTTTCTCTAAATATGGAATGCACTCACATGAACTTTTCGAAATAAAAACCGCGCTGGCCAATGTTCATTCTCCGCGGGAAATCCGTCCGGGCAAACCCTATAGTTTCACCCTGGATGATGAGAATTATATCAATTCTTTTACTTACGAAATTGATGACAGCACTATTCTCAAAATAGAACGGGTGGACGGCTGCTTCCAGGCGTGTAAATACAATATTCCCTATGAAACACGCATTTTGACCATCGGCGGCACCATTCAAAATATGCTGGTTTCCGCTTTCGGCTCTGAAAAGGAAGATTATCTTCTTGCCCTACAAATGGCGGATATATTGGCCTGGGATATTGATTTCAACACCGACATCCGTACGGGCGATTCTTTCAGAATTATTGTTGAAGGGCTGTATGTGGATGGAAAATTCAAAAAATATGGCAGAATTCTGTCCATCGAATTTGTCAATAACAATCAGATCTACAATGCGTATCTTTTCGAACACGACGGTAAAACAGATTATTACAACGCTGATGGGCAGTCCCTGCGCAGAGCGTTCTTAAAAGCACCGCTCAGCTTCAGGCGCATAAGCTCTTATTTCAGCAAGAGCCGTCTTCACCCTATCCTGAAGGTCCGCCGTCCTCATCATGGCATTGATTATGTCGCCGCAACGGGGACACCTGTCAGCGCGGTTGCCGAAGGCACTATAAGTTTTGTCGGTTACAAATCCGGTTACGGTAAAATCATTATCCTTTCCCACCACAACGGCTACAAGACATATTACGGTCACTTATCCAGATTCAACAAGGGCATTCATAAAGGTAAAAAAGTTCAGCAGGGTGATTTAATCGGCTACGTGGGAGCAACCGGTCTGGCAACCGGTCCACACCTGCACTACGAAATGAGACAGGGAAACACTCCGATTAACCCATTAAAAATTAAAAACGTTCCGGGCAAGCCTGTTCCATCGGCACAAATGGCCGAATTCAGGCGGCAGTCCCAAAGCATGAACAACATTTTCAACGTCGCTCTTTTCTATGACACGAAAAACACACAGAGAAAGAATCACAGCCTGCAACCGGCTTTATTATATTCATCACTATCATCAGCGTCACAGCAGGGGAAATCGTCTAAAAACTGATTCAGTTTTGTTTGCTTAATTCATCCGGTAATTTTCACATATTTGATTGATCTCATTTTATTGCCTTCACGTATTGAGCGATCAACAACATGGAAATTTTTTACGAGAATTTTGACTTTCTTGCTGCGATGACCACCAGGATTAAATAAATCATCAAAGCGGATAATGATATCCACAATCCCACCACAAAAGCTCTGGGTTTATACTCCAGGCGCAAATGGTGTTCCCCCGAAGACAAGGGTATTGCCATCAGCGTGTAATTGGCGGGCATTACCGTATAATGTTTTTGAGAACTGGCAGGCATTGCCACCGCCTGCCAGCTTTCGCTGAAACTATCCGTAATCAACAATATGGCCGGGTGTGCGAGCTTTGCTCTAATGTTTAAGTAATTTGTAGAAGAATCCTCTATCATGCATTCACCCGTGCCCGCGGTTTGAACCGGTTCTATATTCGGCAATGTTTCCAGGATGACCGTCTGACGGGGATCAAAAGCCGGGTTATTCATTTCCTTAAATATGTCATCCGGTTTACTGATAACCTGCCAGCGCGGAATAAGATGAATACGATTCATCACGTCTTTGCCTTCAATGATTGAAAATTCATTCTTTTTGGGAATAAAGAAATAACGGCATCTGAGCATATTAAACAAACGATGAGCTTTTTCCAAAACCAAATACTGCGTGGCATTATTCGGATCCATTCCCTGCGTAAATTTTAAAAACCGGTCGTAACGAAGAGGAACTACGGAATCATAACCCCAAATGTCACTGGCACCGATGGACATGGCATTGTTCGGATTTACAAGATTTAAAATACGATAATCTCCGGGATGTTCTCTTAAAAATTTTTCCATTGCAGCATTTTTCAGGGTGTCGGCATTAAAAACCTGTTTCGACGCATTGGCGAAAACAAAAATTTCAACAACACCCAGAATGGCAATAATATAGACAAATAGCCGGTGATATTTCACGGCAAAAAACAAAAGAGCCAGGAGCAGGGATATCAACGCTGAACGTAAAAGAGCTTTCATCGCAAAATGATGGGCGGCTTTGATAAAATCGGGATCTGAATATACAAGCGTTGGAAGATATGATTCCCCTGAACGTGCAATATAATTTATGATTTGTTGAAAAAAACTTTGTATATTCGCATGGTCCATTGCATAAAACATCCCAAAAGCCGCACCCAAAAGCGTCAGGCCTGCCAACAAAAGCATAACCGGCATTGTAAAACTTCGATACTTGTTTCGCAGCAAATCATCCAATCCGATACCGGCCATCATCACCAGAAAAACTGCTAGTAAAGAAATGAACTTTGATGCGCCCCTGAAATTATCAAATCCGGGAAGCCAATGATAAAGAATACGAGCAAGCGGCGTATGGGCTCCAAGAGCAAGCACAAAAAGAATGATGACCATCGTTAGAGAAAAATGTCGTTTTTGACGTTCTCCATACAAGGCGCCATAAATTGCCATGGATAAGCCGGTGACCCCGATAAAGATCGACATTTCCCAGAGAAAGAACCGCCCCCAATAGGACATATTCACCCCATCTCCAAAAAAATCCGGAACAAGCATCGTAATGATATTTTCGGGAGGCAAAGAAAATCTTGCTGTATACAAGTGCGACACGGCGCTGCGCACACTTTCCCCGGCAGCATCCAGACCACTGAGAATCTGCACGGCTGACAAAAGCAGACTTCCCGCGCATACTGCCGCAAGGCCAATTACTATGCCGCAACGGTGTTTTGCCTTAATCAGGCGAAGCACCGAGTAAATAACGATAGCCAGTGCCGTATAGTATACATACTGAGGATGTCCGGCTAACATAAACATGGTGAATGAAGAAATACCGATCAGAAACCATTTCAGAGAACGTTCATCAAACAATCTGTCGACGCATAAGAAAACAAGAGGAATCCAGGCTACTGTGCATAAATTGGAAAGATGTCCGGCGTAAATGTGAAGAAAATATGAGCCACTGAACATAAGAATGATTGACGAAAAAAGACACGCCAACGGATGCAGATTACGATAGTTTGTCCAGAGATACATAAAAAAACCTATCAGCAAAACGTGTAAGGCAATGCTGAAATTGATGGCTTTGGTCACAGGCAATATCAGAAATAAAATATTCGGCGGATACAGGATGGCCGACTGAAATCCGCCAAAGAACGGCGCTCCGGAAAATATGTGGGGATTCCACAATGGTATTGTTCCCTGTGCTAACTGGCTAAAACCAAAATCTCTCCAGTAAAAAAACTGTCTGGCAATGTCTGTTCTGTAATTTGAAAGTATTATATTTTGGGAGGAAAACAAAACATCGGCAAACATTCCTAGCGTAAATAAGGTTAGAATAAATAAGGTCATGTACCACGGTATTTTTTGATCTTTTGAAAATATTTTCATCATAACTCGTATTTCAAAAATATTTTATTCATTCCATAAATATCGTCAAACCAGCATTCCTATTAAAGCCTTGGAAAGTATGGCGCGCTACCCTCGCAAAAAGTTGTTTACCGTGTCAACGTAACATCATTTGAAAAGCGCTTTATTTTTTAAAACACATCGGCTAGATAATCAAGAGCCGAAATGCATGAGGTGAGTTTTTGGACGATACAAAAAATCCCCCGGTTAAGCCGTTTGTTCATCGCCTGCGTCCCCGCGGTTTGTCCAGACGGATTCCTCTTATTGAAACACTGCGAGGCTACAAAAGCGAATGGCTGATGCACGATATCCTTGCTGGTCTGGTGCTCACCGCCATCCTCGTCCCGGTGGGCATGGCCTACGCGTCGGTTTCGGGTTTGCCCGCCATTTACGGCCTTTATGCCACCATCATACCGCTTATCGCTTACGCCCTTTT
>DJVN01000112.1:19055-27723 GCA_002441205.1 Syntrophaceae bacterium UBA6255
AAATTCGGCTTCATCACCGATCTTCTTTCCAAACCAATCCGCATCGGGTATCTGAACGGCATCGCCCTCACCGTTTTAATAGGCCAGTTACCGAAGGTTTTAGGATTTTCCGTCAGCGGCAACAACCTTCTGCAGGAGACAAACGGTCTCATCCAAGGCATCGCGAACGGACAAATAAACTGGACATCCCTGATTATCGGATTTTCCTGCCTGGTGATCATTTGGGGCTGCAGGAGCTGGTTCTCAAGGATTCCGGGGGTGTTAATCGCCGTAGCCGGCGCGACCATTCTATCCGCCCTGTTGAACCTATCTTTAAATTACGGCATTGCCGTGGTCGGACCCTTGCCGCAGGGACTGCCTCAATTCCAGATTCCCTGGGTTTCCTTCGAAGAATTCAAAACGTTGTTTGCCGCAGCGGTGGCCATCGCGCTGGTTTCGTTTGCCGACATGAGCACGCTGTCGCGCACGTTCGCCCTGCGCTCCGGTCAGGAAGTAGATAGCAATCAGGAAATTATCGCGCTGGGAACCGCGAATATGGCCGCAGGATTTTTTCAGGGATTTCCTGTTACCAGCAGCGCGTCGCGCACACCGGTGGCCGAATCGGCGGGAGCAAAAACACAAATCACCGGTCTGGTTGGCGCGTTATGCATCGCCCTGCTATTGATTTTCGCGCCGAACCTGCTGAAAAATCTGCCCCAGGCCGTGCTGGGCGCCGTGGTCATCTGCGCCTGCATCAATCTTTTTGAATTTCGCGCGGTCGCGCGTTTGTATGAATTGCGGCGCGAGGAATTTGTCTTTTCCCTGGCCTGTTTTCTGGGCGTGATTTCTCTGGGCATCATCAAGGGCATCTTCATTGCCATCGGCCTGGCGATGTTTGCTTTTATCTGGCGGGCCTGGCACCCTTATGACGCCGTGCTCGGACACGTTAAGAAGACGAACAGCTATCACGACATTTCGCGTCATCCCGAGGCAGAGCTTATCCCGGGACTTGTCCTCTTTCGCTGGGCTGCGCCGCTTTTTTTCGCCAACGCGGAGGCTTTCCGGAACAATATTATACATGCCATATCTGAAGCCCCGACACCGACCAGATGGGTTGTCGTGACGGCCGAACCGATAACCGATGTGGATACAACAGCGGCAGAAATGCTCGCCGAACTGGATAATTCCCTGCACGACGCGGGAATGGATTTGTTCTTCGCCGAAATGAAAGGTCCGGTCAAGGACATGCTCAAACGCTATGGCCTTTTTAACAGGCTGGGCGTCAATAATTTCTTCCCGACGATAGAACAGGCCGTGGAGCGTTATCTGGCCGTGCATAAGATTGATTGGCCGGAATTGAAATAAATAGACGCTTTTTCTTTGTAATTATCCTGCCGGACCGGATAATCCAGTTCCTTTTCTTCCCCAACATGAGCCAAGCAAAGACTTGCCCCCTTTTTATGCCAATTTAATTTTTCTTTTTTCCGGATTCGGATTTTGGCGGTAAAGGATGGCGATGTTGCCGATAAGGCCGGCAAGTTCGCTTTTGGTTTTTTGAGCAATTTCTTCGGATATTTCCTTTTTGGCTTCCTTGAACTCGCCGAATTTAATCTTGATGAGTTCATGATCTTTCAGAGCCAGATCAACCGAACCGATTAACTGAGCCGTCACTCCCTTTGCGCCGATAATCACCAGCGGTTTTAAATGATGCGCCTGCGCGCGCAGATGTTTCTTTTGAGAACCCTTGAGTTTTTCCATAATATTTCCTTTTGCCGAAACCATTATCACAATTGAACTTTTATTAAAAGACTTTACAAAACACCCTGATCTTGATTAAAGTACAAGCAATTTACTTGAGGAGGAAGTAGCGTGAGCAAAGCAAATTTGCCTCAATACGATTATGATTCAATTATCATCGGCGGAGGACCGGCCGGTTATACAGCGGGCATTTACGCCGCCAGAAGCGGGCTGAAAACATTGCTCGTGGAAGGAGCGGCAACGGTCAGCCAGATAACCATTACCGATTTGATCGAAAACTATCCGGGAATTCCAGACGGTATCAACGGTTTCGATCTGATGCAGTTATTTAAAAAGCAGGCCCTGAATTTCGGTTTAGAAATAAGAGCCAGCGATGTCCAGTCAATCAAAAAAAACGCTGACGCCCCGATTATCTGGGATGTTGCCGCAGGAGATAAATCTTACAAAGCTCTAAGCGTGATAGCCGCGACCGGCGCGCAATGGAATAAACTGGGCGTTCCCGGCGAAGAAGAATTCGCCGGAAAGGGAGTATCTTATTGCGCCACCTGCGACGGGCCGTTTTACAGAAATAAAGATGTCGTCGTCGTGGGCGGCGGCGATACCGCCATTCAAGAAGCGCTCTTTTTGACGCATTTTGCGAAAAAGGTCATCGTGATTCACCGTCGCGACCGTTTACGTGCCGCGGCCATCCTGCAGAAAAGAGCTTTCGCGGAAACGAAAATAGACTTTGTCTGGAAGGCAAAGCTCGCCGAAGTTGCCGGCACGGAATTTGTCACCGGTGTGAAGGTAGCGGATGTTGAATCGGGAAAAATTACCACCATCGATGCCGAAGGCGTCTTTATCTTTGTCGGCCGGACACCCAACACGGAACTTTTCCGCGATATCGTGAACGTGGATAAGGGCGGCTATATCATGACGGACGATAATATGCGCACCTCCGCCCCGGGAATATTTGCCGCGGGAGACTGCCGCGCCAAACTGTTCCGACAGGTGGTCACGGCCGCGGGAGACGGCGCCAACGCCATTTACAGCGCCGAATTGTATGTTGATGAACTTAAAGGTCAGACATACTAAAGCCTGTCATATCGAACGCAGTGAGATATCTTAAACAAAAGGCTTCTCCTTTCAGTCGAAGTGACAAAATCATTTAAAGCGACTTAATAAATTTTGGGAAAGCATAACTAAATCATGGAATCTTTCATCAATATCTGGCAGCAGCTGCCTTATCACATCAAGCCGTATCTTTTCAGCATCGGTTCGTTTCAACTGCGTTACTACAGCCTCATGTATCTGGTGGGTTTTGCTATCGTTTATATCTTGACCATCCACCGGATAAAAAATGAACATTACGAATACACGACGGAAACTTTGCAAGATTACCTGGTCTGGGCAATGATTGCCATGATCATCGGCGCGCGGCTTGGCGAAGTGTTCTTTTATAATTTCAGCTATTTCATGCAAAACCCGTTGGAAATATTTCTGCCCTTCAGCTTCTCCAACGGAATTCACTTTACCGGTATCAGCGGCATGTCTTATCATGGCGGCGCCATCGGAATTATTGTTTTCTCTATATGGTTCTTCCGGAAAAGAAAAATCGATTTCTGGAGATTTGCCGATTTAGTCGTTCCATCCATCCCGCTCGGCTACATGTTCGGGCGCATCGGAAACTTTATCAACGGCGAACTGTGGGGCCGTGTAACGACGATGCCCTGGGGAATGTATTTTCCTCTTGATCCG
Organism: Syntrophaceae bacterium UBA6255; assembly: GCA_002441205.1. GTDB lineage: Bacteria > Desulfobacterota > Syntrophia > Syntrophales > Smithellaceae > Smithella. Next base: position 22,530 of record DJVN01000112.1, read on the forward strand.
GCGCAGAGCCTGCGCCATCCTTCGCAGCTTTACGAAGCTTTCTTTGAAGGAATTTTTCTGTTTATTGTTCTGTGGTCAATGAGAAAAAAGAAATATTTCGACGGCTATCTGCTGGGGTTATATATTTTCGGTTACGGTTTTGTCCGCTTCTTGATTGAATTTTTCCGGGAACCCGACTTTATGGCTGGCCCGGTCAGCATCGGGCAGGTTCTTTGCTCACTGATGATGGCCATTGGAGTGATCATCATTTTCTGGCGCAGACATGTTGCGGTTTCGGTGAATAAAAAGGATTTTTAAATGACCCTCTGGTGGACAATTTTCGGTGTCTTTATCCTTGCAATGCTGGCGCTGGATCTGGGCGTTTTCAACCGCAAGGCTCATGTCATCAAAATGAAGGAAGCGCTCTTGTGGGTTTTCTTCTGGGTATCCCTCGCTGTGGCTTTCGGTGTGGGTGTGTATTATTTTTACGGTCACTCCAAGGCGCTGGAGTTTTTTACCGCGTATATCATTGAATACTCTCTGAGCATCGATAACCTTTTCGTTTTCCTGCTGATCTTCAGGTTTTTCAACGTGCCACCCGCTTATGAACACAAGGCGCTTTTCTGGGGCATCCTGCTGGCGCTGATTACCCGCGCGGCGTTCATTTTTGCGGGAGTCGCGCTCATTAACAAATTCCACTGGATCATGTACGTTTTCGGCGCTTTTTTGATTTACACCGGCATCAAGCTGGCGCTGAACAAACAGACGGAAGTCCATCCGGATAAAAATGTCGCGATCAAAATGCTTCGCTATTTCGTTCCGGTGACCAAGGAATTTCACGAAGCCAGATTTTTTATCATCAGAAACGGAAAGCGTTTCGCCACGCCCATGCTGGCCGTTTTGCTGGCGCTGGAAACCACCGATATTCTATTTGCGGTTGATTCCATCCCCGCGGTTCTGGCTATTTCCAGGGATCCCTTTATTGTCTATACCTCCAATGTCTTTGCCATTCTCGGACTGCGTTCACTTTTCTTTGCCATTTCCGGTCTGATGAAACTGTTCCATCTCCTGCACTATGGTCTATCGGCAATTTTGAGTTTTGTCGGCGTGAAGATGCTCCTCGCCGACGTCTACCATATACCGGTTGGAATTTCTCTGACGGTTATTTCGTCCATTCTTGTCATATCCATCGTCGCGTCTATCATCTGGCCGGATACAAAGTATGAAGACATTCCGAATGTCACCGTGAAGGATTAACGCCATGCAAAACGGATTTTTGACGCCTTCACAGATTCAGCTAAAAAAATGGGCCAGACTGGACGACGCAAAGATGCGTCACGAAGAAGGGATGTTCCTGGCCGAAGGCATCAAGGTCGTCGAAGAACTGCTGAAAAGCGACTGGTCCATCAAGGCGCTGCTCGTCATGCCTGAAAAAATAAAACTCTGGGAGAAGATTGACCTTCCCGCGGCAAGAGACATTCCCGCCTATCAGTTGAAGCGCTCCCAGTGGGAAAAAATCGGACAGGACAGGGAACCGGAAGGCATCATGGCGCTGGTGGAAATGAGAAAGACGCCGGAGCTTTCTTCCTGGCTGAAAAATAATCCCGGCCATGTGCTGATCCTGAACGAAATCAACAATCCGCTTAATCTCGGGGCTCTCGCCCGCAGCGCGCAGTGGTTCGGATTTAACAGTATCATTTTGAGCGCCAACTCCGTGGACTATACCAATCCGAAAGCCATCCGCGCTTCGATGGGCAGTATTTTTCATCTAACGATTATTCCGGAAGTTGATTTAACCGAAGCACTGCCGGAAATCAAAAAACATTTTTTTATCATCGGCTCCGATGTCCGTGAAGGAACACCGCCGCATCCGGTGCAGAAAAATGCCGCTCTGGTTTTAGGCAATGAAAGCCACGGCCTGCCGGAGACGATTATAAAAATGACCGATGAAAAGTGGAGCATCCCCGGCAGAGCCAAAGCCGATTCCTTGAGCTTGCCGCAGGCGGCGGCGATCATGATGTACGAATGCACAAAAAGATGAATGTCCCCCGCTGGCGGGGGATTAAGGAGGTGGAAGAAAATGTAGTACGGATCTTTAGGTCCGTTGAAGCGAAGCTAATAACCTAAAGGTCACACGAGCTTCGCACTGCGTTGTTTTTTCCCCTCCCCCGTCGCTGTGCGACACCCCCTCTTAAGGGGGACAAAATTTGAATGGATGAACTATGAAAACCTACATCCAAATCTCCACAACCACCGAAACCAAAGAGCAGGCGCAAAAAATCGCCCGGTATCTGGTGGAACAAAAACTGGCCGCCTGCGTGCAGATTTCCGGCGCCATTGAAAGCACCTACCGCTGGAAAGGCAAAGTGGAAACAGCAAAAGAGTATCTTTGCCTCATTAAAACCCGGACAACTTTATTCAAAAAAGTTGAAACCGCCATCAAAAAACTGCATCCCTACGAAACACCGGAAATTATTGCTGTTCCGATTATCAAGGGCAGTAAGGAATATCTTGATTGGCTCGACAAAGAGACAGAACATAAACTTAGAGAGCAGAAAGTGTTCTCAACTATTTATTAATGTAAGGCATAAGAATATTCAAAGGAGGATATCCAATGAAATTTAAATATTTTATACCTTTGATACTGTTTATCATTCCAACGCCGATCATTACCTATTTTGTGTGGGCATCTCACGTATGGGAGCCATATCCAAAAGATGAAATGATAAGCATAATCGGTCTATGTATCATGTGGTTCTTTGTTGCTTTGACATATTACAATGGGGTACGAACTGTATTGAAAGACAAAACCTAAACGGATTATGATTGATTGAATACCCATTCATACCTGCAGTATATATTATCAACAGCCAAGTCAAAAAGACTTGGCTGAACTGGAAATTCTTATAAATACTTGGAACTATTATGACGGAAATCAAGAAGGCCGGTAATGATGCAAAATATGCATATCTGAAAGATAATTACGGCAAAAATATTCTACCTTTATCGATATTTGAAAATAAAGATTATCCGGGCAGCAGACCAACAGAACTTTTGATATTTTATAAGAAAAAAGCCTCCCTTTCGGAAGCAAGAGAAAGTCTCTTTAAGACGATTGAGCATTACAACCTTTTTTCCAGCCGTTTAATAATGATTGATGAAAATAAATATGCGCTCCAATACTGCAGAGAGGGCTTTGAATATCATGTTTTGCCGTCTATTGATGTTGCTTCTGATGAAATAAACATTGATGATGTGAAGAATAAAATAAAACATGTTCAAACATTACCAGGAGAACCGCTCTTTGCTATTACATTAATACCAATAAAGGATGGCATATTAGGTGGACTCAGTTGTTCTCATGCGGTAGGTGACGTTACCTCCTTGATGCTTTTTATGTTTGCGTGGGGATGTATGCACTATGGTCATGATTTCCCCATGCCCTCAAATCAAAGACTATTCAAGGGCGAACCCGTTCGTTTTGAAACAATTGACAGAGCATTCATCCCTCCATTATCTGAGTTAAACGATGAAATTCAAAATCGAGTCAAAAAAACAAGTGATTGGAAGACATATTATAAAAGAGAATCCTTTACCGAAACATTACTTGAAGGAATGAAAAACAAAGCAAAATCAGAAAATGAGAACTACGTAATTTCTAATAATCAAATTATAAATTCCATTCTACTCAAAAAATATCATGAAGAAATTATGCCCGATACTGATAACGTCAGATTAAGGATTCCTGTTAATCTAAGATACATTCATCCCGATATTGATGCATCATATATTGGCAACGCAGTTTTCTCCAGTGTCGTTGAATTTGAAAAAAATGAAATCAAGAAAATGTCAGAATATCAGATTGCATATCGCATTAAGCAATCCATTGCCAGAATGAGGAATGAAAACTATGTAAAAAAAATAGCATATCTGTCGGAATATGGAATAGAATATCAGGGTGACATTTTTAAAACACTTCCCCCTTATAATATAAACACAGACATCCTTTCAGCGAATTTAACCCACGTTAATGATCTTGAATCGCTGGGCTTGGGTTCAGATATTGGAAATATTATATTTATGAGTTCAACAATGCAAACAATCTTTACTATGTTAAAAGAAAAGAAGGGTATGATATTTGTAGAGATACAAAGCAGATATCCATTTAAAGCATAAAACTTCAAGGAATCATTTTATGTGCAAGCAAATTGAAAGACAGCATTATAGTTTGGAAGACATCGTAAAACTCTACCCTCTTTATTATTCCCAAAAACGCATGGATGAGTGGCAAAGTCTTTTTGACGAACGGGCAATTATGGTGAAAGTAGAGAAAGAAAAGCCTGTTTCATGTTTAAGCATCATCGAAGGCATGCCCGAACAACGGGAGTATGCGGCTGAAAACAAAACGTTCATTGAAGAATGGCAGAATGTGGAAATTACACAATATGGAAATATCGCGGTCATCAAGGCTGATTATATTCTTACAACAGATCATGAGATACGCAAAGGGGTTGATGTTTTGACTCTGTGTTCGGATTGCGACGGATGGCTAATTACCAATCTCACCTATGAGCAGAAAGAATTTATCAGCATGTGATCAATGTCATTATTTGTCCTGAACAGATTATCTCCTAACAAGCAATGATATATGTTGTCCCTTACAAATGTCATCCTTAATTCAATCATCGAAATGAAACTCATACCTGCAGCATATATTATTAACAGCCAAGTCAAAAAGACTTGGCTGAGCCGGGTGTAGAACAATTGATTCAGGCATAAACTAACTTATTGTTAATAATGCACAATCTATCGATATTGATTTTGTAATAAGTTTTAACGAATTACATCCAAAATATATTCCAAGAAAAGTTTTAAAAAATCTCCAAATGTGTTAGTACATCCCCATCCTGATTACAACCAAAGGAGACCATATGTCTGACAAAAACGAGTTGGAAAAACAATGTATTGATACCATCCGGTTTCTGGCGGCTGACGCAATTGAAAAAGCCAAATCCGGCCATCCCGGCATGCCGCTGGGCGCCGCCGCCGCCGCTTTTACGCTATGGACAAAACACCTGAAACATAACCCGAAAAACCCGCAGTGGCCTGACCGCGACCGCTTTGTGCTTTCCGCCGGACACGCCTCGATGCTTTTATACGCTCTTTTGCATCTTACCGGTTACGATTTGACGCTCGACGATATCAAAAATTTCCG
>DJVN01000084.1 GCA_002441205.1 Syntrophaceae bacterium UBA6255
AAAAGTTAAAAGAACTTTTCCCGGAGGTTTTCACAGAAGGCCAGAAGATTGACCTTGAGCGGCTCAGACTAGCGCTGGGTGAAGCGATTGATGTGGGCAAGGAACGCTATGGAATGAACTGGCCGGGAAAGGCCGACTGTTTCAAGATTATTCAGCAGCCGAGCATCGCTACACTCACGCCCGCCCGTGAGGAATCGGTCAATTTCGATGAAACGGAAAATCTTTTTATCGAAGGCGATAATTTAGAAGTCCTGAAGCTTTTGCAGAAGTCCTATTTCGGCAAAGTAAAGGTGATCGAAATAGACCCGCCTTACAACACCGGCAACGATTTTATCTACCCCGACAATTATAGTGAAAACCTCGATACCTATCTGCGTTATACCGGCCAGATTGACAACGAAGGCCGGAAATATTCCACCAACACCGAAGCAGACGGACGGTTCCATTCCAAATGGCTGAACATGATTTATCCGAGGCTTTTTCTGGCAAGGAATTTGTTACGGAAAGATGGGGTTATTTTTATTCATATTGATGACCATGAAGTTTCAAACCTCAGAAAGTTGTGTGATGAAATTTTTGGAGAGGTTAATTTTATTGAACAAATAATTTGGAAGAAACGATCAACACCACCTAATGATCAAATAATAGGTGCAATACATGATTATGTTTTGATTTACTGCAAGTCTCTAGAATTTGTTGAATTAAATTTAAAGAAACGATCCGATAAACAAATAGAAAGATATCAAAATCCAGATAATCATCCCAATGGTACTTGGACACCTGGTGATCTTATGGCAAATGTAAAAGGAGGAAGATACGTCAAGTCATTATATTTCCCGATAGTTAATCCTTTGACGGGCGAGAAACATTATCCTTCATCAAATGGCAATTGGCGATTTAACAAAGAAAAAATCGAGGAACTCATAAAGAATAATGAAATTTATTTTGGTGAAGACGGTAAAGGCCGACCAAAACTAAAGAGATTTTTGCGTGATGTAAAAGAAGGAATAACCTATGGCACCATTTGGGATTTTGTTCCTCTCAACCAGGCTGGATCAAGAGAAATGGCTGAGTTGTTAGGGAATATGAATATATTTGATAATCCAAAGCCGTCAGGTTTGATATCTGAACTTTTAAAGTTAGGAGCATCGAAAGATATAAACCATATCTTCCTTGACTTCTTTGGTGGTTCCTGCACGACAGGCCATGCAGTTCTCGACCTGAATAAGCAGGACGGTGGCAACCGTAAGTTTATAATGGTTCAGTTACCGGAACCTTGTGCCCCCGAAAGCGAAGCCTTCAAGGCAGGCTATCAAACCATTGCCGACATTGGCAAGGAGCGCATCCGCCGCGTCATCAAGAAAATTCGGGAAGAACAGGAACAAAAGAAAGATTTGTTTTCCGGCGATAAACATAAGCTTGATTTAGGATTTAAAGTTTTCAAGCTGGAGCCTTCCAATTTCAAACTCTGGAATGATCAGGTAGCTAAAGAAAAAGACGCTATCAAAAATCAATTGGAAATGTTTGTCGAGCATATCAATCCTAAGAGCTCACAGGAAGATATTCTCTACGAACTTCTTTTAAAATCCGGCTTTCCGTTAACCACTAAAATTGAACAGCTTGCGATGGCTGATAAATCCGTATTCAGTATAGACGAAGGCGCGATGCTGATCTGCCTGGAAAAAGATTTAACGCCGGAGGTTATTAAGGCGATGGCAGAAAAGAAACCGGTGCGGGTTGTCTGCCTCGATGAAGGATTTCATGGCAATGATCAACTTAAAACCAACGCCGTGCAAATTATGAAGTCCAGAGAAATAACATTTAGAACGGTATAAATAATGAAAATCAAGTTTGATGCCCGGCAGCAATATCAGATTGACGCAGTCAACTCCATTGTCGATATTTTTGATGGCCAGCCACTGCATCAAGGTGATTTTGAATTTCGTCTTGAGTCCGCCTATTCCGGACAGCTATTAAGCGGTCAGGTGCAAACAGAATTGGGTATGGGCAACAGACTCTTACTCAACGATGAAACTATTTTAAAGAATGTTCAGGAAATTCAGGATGAAAACGATATTGACCGGATTCCAGAATTGCAGGGCTACCATTTCAGCGTCGAGATGGAAACGGGTACTGGGAAAACATACGTCTATCTGAGAACAATCTTTGAACTCAGCCAGAAATACGGTTTTAAAAAATATGTAATTGTTGTGCCCAGCCTGGCCATCCGGGAAGGCGTGCTGAAGAACCTGCAAATCACGGAAGATCATTTCAAGTCACTCTACAACAATGTTGAACTGGAATATTTTGTCTATGATTCCGCCAAAATCAACAGACTGCGGCAATTTGCCGTGAGCAACCAGATTCAAATCATGATTATCAACATTGACGCCTTCAACAAAAAAGATATCGCCGTTATTTTCAAAGAGAATGATAAGCTATCCGGCAGGCAACCCATCGAATTTATCACAGCAACTAACCCGATTGTGATCATTGATGAGCCGCAAAGTGTGGACAACACACCCAAAGCGCAGGAAGCAATTAAATCTTTAAACCCTCTTTGCACATTGCGTTATTCCGCAACGCACCGCAATTTATACAATCATGTTTACAAGCTTGACCCGATCCGGGCCTATGAAATGCGGCTGGTAAAGCAAATAGTTGTAGCCTCGGCAACCGGCGCTAATACCTTCAACGATGCTTACATAAAGCTTATCGGGGTGGACAATACCAAAGGCATTTCCGCCAAAATAACTATCCACGAAAACCGCGCCGGTAGCGTTAAAGAGAAAACCGCCAAAGTTAAGCAGGGCGTAGATTTGTTTGAACTCTCCAACGAAAGAGAAACATACCTCGATGGTTTTGTTATTACGGAAATCAGCGCTGAACCGGGTAATGAATTTGTCGGTTTTAATAATGGCCGGATTATTCGCTTGGGTGAAGAACAAGGAAGCATCCGTGATGATCTAATGAAAGTACAGATTAAAAATACCATCAAGAAACATCTGGAAAAGGAACTGCAAGTCAAAGACAAAGGCATTAAAGTTCTGAGTCTGTTTTTTATTGACCGCGTTGCTAATTACCGTGCTTATGATGAACAGGGAAAACCAGTAAAAGGCAAATTCGCCCTTTGGTTTGAAGAATACTACAATGAACTTATTGCTCAGTCGCGTTTTCAGGGATTGCTTTCCTATCCGGTGGATAAACTCCATGATGGCTATTTTTCACAGGATAAAAAAGGGGTTTTGAAAGATACCAAGGGAACCAGTGAGGCGGACGAGGATACTTACAGCAAGATCATGCGTAATAAAGAGCAGCTTCTTTCTTTGGATGAACCGTTGCGCTTCATCTTCAGCCATTCCGCATTGCGTGAAGGTTGGGACAATCCCAATGTCTTCCAGATTTGCACACTCAATGAAACAGGTTCAATTTTGAAAAAACGGCAGGAGATTGGCCGGGGGCTGCGCTTGCCGGTCAACCAAAACGGTGAAAGAGTTTTCGACGACAATCTCAATAAGCTGACTGTTATTGCCAATGAACGCTACGAAGATTTTGCCCGCACACTACAAACCGAATATGAAGATGATTGCGGCGTAACTTTTGGCAAAATACTCCGCACCGGCTTTGCCAAGATTATGCGACTTATCGATGGCGAAGAAAAAGCGCTGGGTAAAGACATCTCTGAAAAAATATGGAACGTCATGCGGGAAAAAGGATATATCAATGATGAAGGCAAGCTGCTGCCCGCATTTAATCCGAAAGCGCCGGGTTTTGCCTTTTCTGTACCCGCAGAACTTGAAGATCTTCGGCCAAACATCATGGCGGTGATGGAATCTTATCAGATCGACCGGCATATTAAAAACGATGAAGACGCACGTCCTCTACGGATCAACAAACAAGTTTTTCTGGATAAGGAATTTGAAGAGCTCTGGAACCGGATCAAATTAAAAACAACCTATTCGGTGGTGTATTCAACAGAAGAATTGATTACGATAGCCGTTGCTTCCATCCGCAAAATGGAAAAGATCGAACCTGTCCGGGTTTCGTACCGCGAAGCCCTACTCAATGCTGGGCATGGCGGCGTGGGCACGACCGAACTTAGAGCCCAGATTATAGATATTTCTTTTAGCGGTGTATTGCCCGATATTCTTGCCTATATCCAAAAAGAAACAGAGTTAACCCGTTCCACTATTGTCAAGATACTTGTCGGTTCTGGAAGAT
>DJVN01000041.1:0-935 GCA_002441205.1 Syntrophaceae bacterium UBA6255
GGCCTTGCGGGCGGTGGTTCCGGTGTAGCCATTCTGGGCCTGATGGGCGTCGGCTCTTCCACTGGAGGCGGCGTGGGCCTTACCGGCGGTGGTTCCGGTGTAGCCATTCTGGGCCTGATAGGTGTCGGTTCTTCCACTGGAGGCGGCGTGGGACTTACCGGCGGTGGTTCCGGTGTAGCCATTCTGGGCCTGATGGGCGTCGGCTCCTCCACTGGAGGCGGCGTTGGCCTTGCGGGCGGTGGTTCGGGCGCAGCCATTCTGGGCCTGATGGGCGTCGGCTCTTCAATGGGTGGTGGTTTAACTTCAGATTCTTCTTCCTTCGGAATTGAAGGTTTTGGCGCTTTAGGTGTTTTTTCAACTGGGGGTTTCTTAATATCCTCTTCAGATGGCCGTGTCTCTGTAATAGCCTTACGTTTTTGCGCTGATGTTTTGCTTAATTTTTGAAAACGGTCTGCAATTTGCTGAGCAACGTCACCTGATATGGATGCGAATTCGTTCGTTTCACCGGCTTTTATACAGAGTTTGCATATCTTGTTGATTAAACGAGGCACACCATGTTCAGAAAACTCCCAAATAACAGGAATGGCGTCATCATCAAATATTTTTCTATCCGTACCGGCAATCCGGAGTCTTGATTCAATATAAGTTTTAACGGCTTCCGGCGAGGGCAGCTTTTCCAAATGACCGTATGTGCCGATTCGTTGAAATAGGTTGGCACGCTTAGGATGCTCCAGTGTCCTCGCAAATTCCATCTGACCCACAAGGAGCAAGGTAAAAAGATTACGCTCGTCATCCTGCATATTGGTAAGCAGCCGCAGATCATCAAGGTTAGATGATGATAAAACGTTAGCCTCATCAATAATGATGACAATTTTCTTGCCTTGATCAGCTGTTTCAAATAAAAGACGATTAAAAATTTCCTGAAGATCAACTTT
>DJVN01000041.1:962-6125 GCA_002441205.1 Syntrophaceae bacterium UBA6255
ATGACGCGCAGAGAAAGAGTTTTGCCTAAGCCGACGTCACCAACAATAACCGTGAGACATTCATTGCCTTCTTTGATGGCAAAGATTGTTTCAGAGATGACATTCTCCATAGACTCATGACAGTCAACATACATAGAAGCATCTGGGACATTGTCGAAAGGTGGCTTGGTTAAATTCCAGTAATCGCAATACATCTTTCTTCTCCTAAGTATACTCTTTTAATATAAAAACATTGTTCTTCGATATTTAGTAAAAAATCCACTTCATTTTTCATTGTTCAATTGGGCAAATTCAGCATCATTACTCAAATATTCCAGTATATCTTCGAGCAGAAAACGTCTCATTCTACCAAGTTTGTAACTTTTAACCTTATTTTCATGAATGAGTTTTTGTAAAAAGCTGCGGCTTACTTGAAGCATTTGGCAAACCTGGTTTGGAGCAAGCATTCTAATCAGCAATGAATCATTAAAACGGTAATTGAGCGAAAGTCTTCCATCTGGTGTAATATTAATATCCAGTGCGGGATCACTTTTTCTTCCGCTCAATAGTTCTTTGATATATTCCGATTGCTGCAAGAGTTCCGATTGTTCTCGTGTCATCGTTATGGAAATAACCGAGGAAGAATTATCTATAAATTCCTCAACAATTTTTTTATCAGGAATTTCAATATTATTTTTCGTTTCAGCGTTGCTTACGGTGACTTCCGGCGTAATGGTTTGAATTGTTTCCGGTTTCTTCTTTTCAGCGAATGCCACATTTTTTTCTATATTTACGCTGCTGACCACTACTTCTGGAGCAATAGTTTCACTTATTTCCGGCTGAGTAACTGTAACTTTAACTTCCGGTTGAGTGTATTCTCTGCGCCTTTTTACAATACAAATTTTTTCCATATAGCTCCCGGTAATCTATTCTTACGGAAAAATCATTGGAAATAGTCGAAATATTTCCTGATAAACAATAAAATATTTAAATTATTTTTACTTTAATAAATCGTTTTTTAATCGGGAAATTCATGTCATTTTGCGTCAACAAAAAAAGCTTCATATTTCAAGATTTAGGACAAATACATAGAATTTAAATTTATTTTGTTTAAAGTTAGCTTATTTATTAAGTAAAATCAAGTCAATTTTGATTTTACGGTTGTATTTTTATATGTCAAATCGATATTAATAGAATTTTCGGAATCAGAAAAATAAAACTTATTTTACAATTAAATGTTTTTCTCCGAGTTGAATAGGATAGAAGATGGCCAGTATACAAAGTGAAAATGCCAGACCGAATGAAAAAAAGCTCCATATGATTTTTGACAGCGAAAAAGTTTGTCCGTGTAAATCAGCCATAAATATTTGATATACAGGTCCAGCCTCAAGAATAATGACCGTGGCAATGAGAGCGAAACTTATAATCATGAACAATAATCCGCCGAAACTTGTTACTGTATTCGCAGGATTTTCAGATTTAAAATCAGCATAAATAGCTCCAATTCCGGTGGCGAGCCCCAGAACGGCGGGGACAAGGAAAAAAGTGGTGATGATGGACAGTATCATCATAAACGAAGAAACTTTCAGGAGGAGGTTGGAAACGACGATTAAAACTTCAGCCAGGATCATCAGGGGGATGTAATATAAGAAAAATTTAATCCAGAGGAAATTTTTAATTTTAACCGGTGCCGCGAGAACAATCCAAAACGCTTCGCCTTCCATGCTGACAGCGGGAAAAACAAAACGAGCCGATATGGCTGATAGCACGGAAGCGACCAATCCTATGTTTAGAAAGGAAAATATATTTTGAAGATAAATTGTTTTTATGGGCGCATTATCAAGAGGCAAAGCAGAAAAATTGTACAGGTAAATAACAATCAAAGCCGCCATTAAAAATAACTGTGGCCATTGCGATGAATCTCTAAAAAAAGTTCTGATCTCTTTAACGGCAAATGCTTTAGATTCACGCGGCAGAAAATTGAGAATGTTTTCCCAATGAAATCCTTTATATTTCAGAGGATTAAAAAGGCGCCGGGGAGTTGTTTGTGATTTTGAAAAACCGGTGAAATAGATTTTTTGCGAGGTAATACTGTTTAAAAAAATAAGCATGAGCGCAAACGTGACAGAAAGGGCAAAATTGAGGAAATAAGTATAGGGTTCATTACGGAGAGCCGCTATCATCGCATCACTAACCCACGTTGTGGGCAATATTGGTGAGTTGGGTGTCTGCAGAGAATTTAAATAAACGACCACAGAGGCAAAACTATCAGGATTAACCAGTTGTTCCGGTCGCGTCAGACGTAAAGCCAGAATAAGGATTATGACCATAACAGCGCCAAGAAAAATTAGAATTGTTCTAATGCGTCCGGCGGGAAGAATTTTTGCTCCAAATAAGACAAGCATGCCGCTGAGTGCTGAAGCAATGAGACACAAGAAAAGCATATTGGCAAAGAATATTATATAATAAATAGCAGGGGCTTTATAAATTAATCCATAAGACAGGAAGACCGGAAGACTGAAAGCGACAATCATCCATGAACTGTCAAAAGCGCTTATTGCCCATCGTGACAGAAATATATCTTTCGATGAAACAGGCAGCGAGTGCAAAAGTGGCAGATCCTGGCTGAGATACAAATGGGAAAGACAATTGATGATATTGCTAAACAGTAAAAGCACAAAAAACGTCATGATAATCATGGATAAAAGCTTAATGGCCAGGATATCTCCAAAATCCTCAACGCTGTGAAAATAAGAGAGTACCCGATAAAAGATAATAAAGGTTCCTATCCAGAAAAAGATTCCTAACGATCCGAACATTAAAACACGGGACCAGTTATTTTTTTTATTTCCCCGCTTAAGACTATTGAGGGAAGAAAGCACACGAGGTTGTAGTAAAGAAATAACAGAAATCATATAAAGGTGTTCTCTCTTATGATGGTAAGAAAAACTTCTTCCAGTTTTGCTTCGCCAAGTTTTGCAATGCGCTTTAATTCATCAAGATTGCCCTCCGCCAGAAGGGTTCCTTTGTGAATCAGGCCAATGCGATGGCATAGATCCTCGGCCAGGCTTAGCGTGTGTGTGGAGACAAAAATAGTGGTATGATGATTTGCGGATAAATCTTTCAAAATATCTTTAACCATGTGGACGGCCTCAGGATCAAGGCCAACCATCGGTTCATCGATGATGAGTATCCTGGGGTCATGTAACAGAGCCGAAGCTATAATCAACCTCTGCTTCATACCGTGAGAATAAGCTTCTATTAATTCATCGGCCCAATTCCACAGGGCAAACTGCTGCAAAAGAAATTTTGCTTTTTGTTGAAAGGTTTTTTTTTCAACATTGTACAAATCGCCGGAAAAGCGCAAAAATTCCATACCCGTTAGTTTCTCATATAAAAAGGGTCTGTCCGGAACAAATCCAATCATTTTTTTCCCCTGGACGGGGTCTTTTGACATATCGACTCCTCCAATGGTAATGATACCGGAAGTTGGAGCCAGGATACCTCCCATCATTCGAATGGTGGTGGTTTTGCCGGCGCCGTTGGGACCGATAAATCCATAGATTTCTCCGGCTGCGACGTTCAGATTGAGGTTGTTTACGGCAAGAGTCGTTCCATAATCCTTGGTCAGTGCTGATAGTTTAATCATCTTATTATTTCAAGTACCTCCAATTTCATTTTGCCGATAACACCGATTAAATTAAGCTGTTTATCGCTGTCACCACGGACCAGTCGTATGTGTGTAACATCAGCTGGAAATTGATTAAAAACTGAGTCAGCGGTTATCCAGTTATCAAGATACAGCACGCACCAGGCATGATAATAAAACCTGCCACGCAGATAGACCAAGCCTGCTTCAACTTGTGCTGGAATGCCGGCTGCACGGAGTAAAGCAACGGTCAGGACGGAATGTTCATTACAGTCTCCTGATTTGTTTTTAAGAACTTCCAGCGCGTTAGGAACAGACAAAATTGGTTTTTTTTCAATATTTCGATATACCCAATCAATAATTTTCTTTGCTTTTTGATCATCGGTGTCAGAGTGTGTAATAATTTTTTCCAATTGAGTTTTGATTTGCTGATGATTCGATTGAATGAAAGGTGAAGGATTGAGAAAGGAAGCAGCATGGGATGGTATTTTTAAGCCAGACTTCGAAATAGGCAAAACGTTTTCCTTGATGATAGTCAAGGTGTTTTGATGATAGCTTTGCCGGTCGCCATTGAGGAATAATGAGTCATTTATTCCGCTAATATTGATTTTAATTACATTAATTTTCTGGGGATCAGTAATTTTAACATTTGAAGGGATGGAAACGAGTTGAGTAAAATCAATACCTTTTCCATAAGTTGATCCTTCCATGGCTTTTTCTTTACTTGTTCTTTCCATGGAAATGCCTAAAAGGCCTGTTTCTTTTAAAATATTACCCTCTTTATCAAGCCATGCGCAATTTTGGACGCCCATAAAATCGGTGCAATATTTTTTTGTGAGCACTCGTTTCCCCATGATGAGAATAATTTCATCTGCATTTCTTGTCACTTTAATTGATCGAATGGACATTGTTGACGGATCGAATATGTTGAAAGCACCGGTTTTTTCTTTTTCTAAATCGGCGTAAAATGCAGCATCGTAAATGCTGCCGCTGATATGAGGAATATCTTTAAGATGAATTTCACTTTTTTCCAGTGCGTCCGGTAATCCGGTAAAGAGGATAAGTTTGTCTTTGACAACGTGACCACGGGCATTAAAACGAAATATGCCGGAGCTAAGATTAAAATTAAAGGATGAGAGAGTCATATCAGGGTTTAACTCGCCCTCTGTGAGAATATTGATTGCCTGATTTAATCCCATGGTGTTAATGTTCATAAGAACATTTTCGTTAAATAGAAACCGCTCATCTTTTCTTGTAAAAGTTCTATGAACAAATCCAATTTTTTGATTATTTTGGTATATATTCATCCAGATATCTTGAGGCTGATACGGTGTTGAAATTTTTATATCTTCAGCCTCATTTTTTTGAAAAAATTCAAGGCGTACCAACAGTAATAAAAAGAAGGCGCATGTGATTAACATGCCATAAATAATATTCCATTTTATTTTTCGCATAAATTTTAAAATACCTAAGAAATGGTAATTATTAGTTTAATATATACAGGATACCTGCATTGTGTGCAATAGTTAACCAAT
>DJVN01000076.1 GCA_002441205.1 Syntrophaceae bacterium UBA6255
GTATATATCCACCGGATGTCTTCGAGGTCATCCCAGTTTACCGAATCTATTAAATCGCCGTTTGTGTATAAATAGCTCTGCATGCCGTCTGTATTATCAAAGACAGAATCCATCACTTTCTTTATCCTGTCGGTCCTCAACAACGGTTCCCCGCCCAGGAAACCGACGGTGTTGACTTTTACGTTATTGGCCCTCCAAACTTCCGGAATCCATTCTAATAATCTTGAAAACGTATTCTCGTCCATCTCCATTTTGCTGTCATCGGTAAGTTGGTTAAATGCATAACAATAACTGCATCTTCTAGTGCACTTGTATGATAAAAACAGGATGAACCAGAAGAAGGGCAATTTTTCCCAGTATCCCACCCCTTTAACTCTTCCGTCTTCTTTGGCATACATTTCCTTTAATTGGGCGGCATGTTTTGTTTCTTTCCTCACGACTTAACACCTCGCCTTTCGGTTAAAAAATAACAATTACTATATTCCTAACTAATATAATATACATTATATACATTAACTTTGACCATTGTTTTTGTCAATATTTCAGCCGGATTTTTTTTAAGATTTCTAGCAGCGCCGGAATACCACCGCTCCAGAATTAAAGTGATTGTGGGCAAGATTTTAAGGGTGGGAAACAAAGTTTCTTTAACGAACAAGTGAATCTGGAAAATATCTTTCACTGATATCTTGACAAGGATAGCGGCATTATTTATTGTATATATTGTAGATTGTTTCACTCAACATTAGAACAGGGAGGCGGAGTATGAAAATCTCCACGAGAGCTCGTTACGGGATCAGAGCGCTTTTAGATCTAGCCTTAAACGACGATAAGGAACGTGTTTTATTAAAAGATATCGCTCAAAGGCAAGAAATTTCTCTTCCCTATCTGGAGCACCTGATTACTCCTTTAATAACTAAAGGGATAGTCAGGAGCGCCAGGGGGTCCCGCGGGGGTATTTCATTGCGGAGGCGCCCTGAGGAGATCCGGCTCAATGAGGTAGTTGAAATACTCGAGGGTTCCATAGCTCCCGTAGAGTGTGTGGACGATCCTAAGATTTGTCCGCGTTCCGAAACATGTGTTACCAGAGATCTTTGGGATGAAATGAAGAGAGCGATGAACGATATTTTAAATATTACCCTGCAGGATCTTGTTGATAAGCAGAAGAAAAGGGAAAAGGGCATAAATTTGAACTGAACCCGGCACCTTAAACCATAAAAGGCTATAAGATAAAATAGCCCTCCTCATTGTTAACACTGTTTGGATGGGTTTATTGGCATCAAGGTAAGATAGAGGTGTATTATTTTGTTCGGTAAAATAAAAGAGGATATAAAAACTGTTTTTACAAACGATCCTGCCGCGAGGACTGTTCTGGAAGTTATTTTCTGCTATCCCGGTCTTCATGCGATTTGGCTGCACCGGGCGGCTAATTTTCTCTGGAGGAATAATTTCAGATTCTTGGCCCGTTTACTATCGCACCTGAACCGTTTTTTAACTGGTATAGAAATTCACCCGGGCGCTAAAATAGGCCGAAGGTTCTTTATTGATCACGGGATGGGCATTGTTATCGGGGAAACTTCGGAAATAGGCGATGATGTATTGATGTATAAAGGGGTTGTACTTGGAGGAACAACTTTAAAAAAAGGGAAACGACACCCTACAATCGGCAGTTGCGTTGTACTTGGGACCGGTTCAACTGTGCTCGGCCCGATAACCGTTGGTGACGGAGCTCAGATCGGCGCCGGGTCGGTAGTGATAAAACCGGTGCCTTCAGGCGCCACAGTGGTCGGCATCCCGGGAAGGGTAGTCGAAATTAACGGGCGCAAGCCTGTGTTTGATCTTGAACATGGAAAATTGCCTGACCCGGTTTTGGAAGCGATCAACTTTCTCTCCGAGAGGCAGAACAGAATTGAAGAATACCTTGAAAGCCTTGGTGAGGCTACAGGAGTATATTTTTTAAAAAATGGCCCGCCCCAGAGTTAAAACGATAAAAATGAACTGGAGTGGACGGATTAAGCAATAAAATTGAGTCTTTTAGAAGGTTTTTGTCTTTTAAAATGGAAATACTTAGATAAAAGGATAAAAGGGAATTTCGTTCGTGATTGTGTTGGACAACTTAAATAATAAAGAGATGAGATTGTGCAAGGGAACGATGAAGAATACTGCAACAGCGGAAGATAAGATGCATCTGCTCAAGGGTCTTCTTGGCAGTCTGGGGAATGTTGTTTTAGCATATTCAGGAGGCGTTGACAGTAGTTTTTTGCTTTTTGTGGCCAACGAGGTACTTGGAGAGAAGGTACTTGCCGTAACGGCCAAATCACCGACCTTTCCGGAAAGCGAGTATAGATTTGCTGAGGAATTCACCAGGGGTTTAAGATCAAAGTTTCTTTCCATCGAAGTGGATCAGCTTTCCCAGCCGGAACTGGCCAGTAACCCGCCTGACAGGTGCTATTATTGCAAACGGCAGCTCTTTGACATTTTAAAAAAAATAGCCGCAGAAAATAACGCCAAATGGGTGATTGACGGTTCAAATCTGGATGATCAAAAAGATTACCGGCCCGGAAGCGGGGCGTTAAAAGAACTGGGCATAAGGAGCCCTCTTCATGAGGCCGGTTTTACAAAAGAAGAAATCAGGAAATACGCAAAGGAATCGGGACTTTCCTTTTGGAACAAACCTTCCTCCGCCTGCCTCGCTTCAAGGATCCCGTACGGCGTCCCGCTGTCAAAGAAAATACTGGATATTATCGATCAGGCGGAGGAATTGCTGCATACCCTTGGTTTCGATCAGGTCAGGGTAAGGCATCATGGTGAAATTGCACGGATTGAAATCCAGATCTCCGAAATAGAGAAATTGATTGCCTGCCGGGAGAAGGTTGTTACGGGGCTCAAAGCGCTGGGATATACGTATATCGTTCTTGATCTGGAAGGCTACCGTATGGGAAGTTTGAATTTGACGCTTTTTTCGCGGCATAAAGCGTGACGTGCGTGAAATGGTATCAAAAGGGAGAAAATAAATCTACAGAAGAAAGTTTCTGCTTAAGTTTCGTAACTATTCAGGCTGTTAGGCTGTAGGCTGTAGGCTGT
>DJVN01000196.1 GCA_002441205.1 Syntrophaceae bacterium UBA6255
TCCGTTTTTACTTGACCAGATCAGAAGTTTGTTCAAACCATGTTCTAAGTTCTGTCCCAAATACCTTAGCATGAAACATATTCAATATTTCGTGGTTCGCAATTTTGTGATCCAAGGTATTGTAGTTTTCGGCAAGAAATTGAACCGCAAGCGGCTCTTTAAGTTTGATTAGAGTCTTTATTATGCTTGCAACTATCTCTGGTTCTTTATGATCTAGATATAGATGACGATAATAATCAATATCTAACGGGTTGGGTAATTCCGCGGATGCTTCTATTACTCCTTGATTAACAATTTTTTGTTTTATAAAATATTCCATGAAATATTCTTGTTCATATTTTGCGAATAACTTAAGAAACTGTATTTTAGTCTCAATATTAGTGACTGTATTGTTTTGAGTGTTGTCAAGAGATTCATGCGCTTCAAGGAAGGCTAATTTTACCTTACGAAAATCAATAGAGTTATTAATAGTAATAGCCCATTCGAAATGTTTAGCCATATAACCAAATATTTTTTGATTCATTCCTTCAACGATCCAGTGTGATCGAATAAGATCATCAACCTCATCTACTAGCCCCCAAACGGGAACATTATTATTTATGAAGTTAGGAGTATCAGGATTAGCACTTTTGAATGCTATGGCTGAATAAAACAACAATCTCTTTTCATCCAAGCCTAAATAATTTTTTAATTCTTTACGAAAAGGATATATTTTAGCGTACTGATATGCGTTGAGGATATTCGATCCAGATGAATCAGTATTTGTTAATCCTGAAATTAAGTACTGAATAACTCTAAAATCTCTGGAGCGAATAGCAACCTCTTTTGATTCAGGAAATATTGCCAACAGTAAATCCGTAAACCCATCTTCATAACTTTTTATAAAATCAGCATACTTTTTTTCTGATAAAAATGCAGGTATGGTGCAATTACTAATCAGGCATGGAAGTACCACAACTTTTTTTTCTTTGATTTCTTTCATCAAAGCAGAATTGAGTTCTCTCTTTACCCATTCAGACATTACTGATTCTTGTGAGAGAATTATGGCTAGATAATCATTATTATTTAATCCCTCCTGTATTTTTTCTATAAGTGAATCACCGACTTTGATTTCCCATTTGTCGTACCATACCCCGATGTTAACTTTTTCAAGATCTGAAGCAAGTCTATCGACAAAAAGTTTGTCACTACTTGAATGACAAAGGAATACTTTTTTAGAAGGCATTTCCATTCTCCCTTTTCGGGCAAACCTGATTTAAGTCTTGAGATACAAGTTTCCAGACTACAATTAACATTATAAATCTTATTTTAGTAAATCTGGAAAATCCGGGGACACCATACTAATTTTTTTTAAACACAACAGATTTATTTTAGTGAAACATGCAGAAAAATGTGGGTCTATTCCCAATCCCGATTTGTCGGGATTGGATAGTTCGGCTTACGCTTCATACTTCGTTGCACTCGTCTTACCACGGCACTTCGTGCCTGGTATAATTCGTCCAGCAAGCTTCAGTGCACTTTGTTTCTGAAGCTTGGGTCTCATTATCAGCTTGCCTCACTACAACTAAATAATTTTAAACAGGAATTGTTTAGTTTGGCGAATGATACTATTTATTTTAGACAATGCAAGAAAAATTTAAAAAGACTGTGAAACGTGAAATGTGAAGAGCGAAGAATTAAGACTCGATATAGTCACCCATGTAGCATGGCCAGCCTACAAAATTGTTTAAATATAATGACAAATCATCGGCGGATGACTGGCCATCAGCCGCCGATGATTTTATGACAGTACACAAATTAAGGAAAGTCTCTGCGGTTTCTTCTACTTATTTACGACGTCTATACACGGATCGAATATGGAGTTTTTGAGAAACCTGTTCAACCACGTATAACCGTTGACCCTTCTGCCTATTTGATCGGTTCCTTTTTCATACAGGTCTCCCATGGCCATTTCCTCCATCGGGGTGGCACCGCTGAAGATCGTGTCTCCAAAAAGGGAGATGGCTGCTTCCTGTATGTAATCGGGGATGATACCAACATCCAGCAGATAGGTGTGGGCGGTTCCCGGTGTGATGAACCGGTGGACACGCTTGGGCCAGGCGGTTGCCAGTATTTCTGCCTCGCGAATCGCCGCGTCTCTAAAAATGGGCGGCGGGCTGTCCATAAAATAGTCGCCGATAACCGCGTCGTCAGCATGAGTCAGGTACGCCAGGCGGAAGTTCTTATCCCTCTGCAAAGCCCAGTCGATAATTTTGGTCACGTGACCGTTGGCAATACAATCCGGGCAGCTGCTCAGAGGGACATACTGGATGGCGTTGATCTGCGTAAGTACACGCCTGACGAAATCTTTATCTTCATCCCGCAGAATGGGAGCGCCGGAATCAGCTACGACAACGATTTCTTTATCGGGGTAGTAGTAGCGCACCAAAGCCGTCGCGGCAACGATACCGTAAGATCCGCCGCTTGTTCCCGCCAGCACGACACGAGACGGATTCGGATAGCGGAGTTTTGCCACCTCCAAAGCGGCGGTAAGGTTCTGGAGACCACGTTGATAAGCCACATCCTCTGTACCGTTGGAATCGTCTCCATCGGAGAGAATACGATCCACGTCCCCCATAAAGACCGAACCGTCGCAATAAGGAACATGCACCACATTATAATCCCTCATGGGATTACTTAAATTGATGGGATTCAGTACGCCACCCATGCCGATAAGTGCACTGGCGCTCATGAGCTTCAATGTTAAAATCGGTTCGGCAGTGGCCAGACAGATTTCGTCCAGGCAGACGCCGCCCCCTTCCAAAAAGATCAGGAGATTTTGATTGCCCCATTTTCCATTGCGCGCTTCAACGATGAATTCTGTCCCGCGCATACATACAGGGCCTCGGCCGGTGACGGCCGACGGGTCATAATGGTAGGTGATAATATTACCCAGGACCGATTTACGTGTATGCTTGACCAAGTCTGAACCGACATACTTGGTCAACCCGGCATCGTAAACTTCCTGAAAAGGCAATTCCGCAAGAACCTCCGATTGAATGATCCCGGGCAGCGCCAAAACAGTGGCAATGAATCCGGCCATAAGAACTATAAGCAAAAATTTTTTCTTCATGTCCTTCCCCTCCTTGGTTGTCGTTATATTAACGGGAGCAAATGGTGCTTTTCACCCGTACCACTAATCTGTATTCAATTCATATCGCGCACTGATTAAGGATTTGAAGCAAACCCACCCGCAACAGGAATCAGAACTTGAATGGTAATATTTCAGTCTATATTTTTATTAGAATTTTTAGTTATAGATGCAAAACCAAAGGCAGCGTCGCATGATTCGCAAAATGTGCAATGCTAATTAGGAAATATCAAATATCGTTTTTGTTTGGTTTTGCGAAAGATAATCTTTTAAATTCTTAAATGCAAGGAAAAACTTTGAAAATCAAAACGAAACGAGCGTATTAAATCGTTTTTTGAGTGCTCGTAATCCAGAGAGGGTATTCACTGTCCCGTCACCTTTGGATGGCAGAGGCGAGCATCGCTAAGTGCCTGGTATAATTCGTTCAGCATGCCTGCCCCACATGGCTGCGCATGTGGGATAATGAGACTCCCTATCTTATCTTTTTCAACCGCCGGTTACTTTTACCTGTACACTGAAAGAATCTTTAGACAAATAAGGTTATGATCTGCTTCTTTTTTGTGATATTATATTAAAAAGTTCCATACAGATGTTGCTATTCACCCTCCTGCTGCAAAAATGTGATCCCGCTCTTTTGACAGGCCAGTCTCGGAAGCATTTAACCCCGTCAATAAATTAAAAGGAGGTCATTTATGCCGGCAAAAAAGTTGAAAGAGTTTCTGGATAGTCAGGCCGTTAAATATGTGCAGCTTACGCATTCCGTAGCCTATACATCCCACGAAATTGCCCAGTCCTTGCACATCAGCGGAAGGAAGATAGCAAAGACCGTCATCGTTTTCATTGATGGGAAGATGGCCATGGCGGTTCTGCCGGCTAACCGCTCCGTCAATTTCGACCATTTCGCAAAAGCAATCGGTGCGAATAAGATCGAACTGGCCACCGAAGGACAATTCAAGGGTATGTTTCCGGATTGTGAGCTTGGCGCCATGCCTCCGTTTGGCAACCTGTACGAAATGGACGTCTATGTGGACGAGCATCTGAGGGATGATGAAATCTTTTTCAATGCCTGCTCGCACTCGGAACTGATCGAGATGTCTTACCCGGACTTTGAAAGACTGGTGAAACCCAAGGTGGTCAAACTGACCTGATGTTCTATGTGAATAGTGAACGGAGAATACAAAGAAATTCAGGTTGAATGCTACAGCGGCTTTAAAGCGAATGAACGCCCTGTCGCTTTTACCTATCAAGGTGAGCGGCGGGAAATACAGGAAATCATTGATCGCTGGTATGAAGGCGGTTTGGACAGCAGCCGGCCTATTATTGACTATTTCAAGGTAAGGACCGCGGATGGAAAAGTTTATCTTCTCCGCTATCAGTCCGAGTTAGATGCATGGTCGCTGCGTATCTGATTAACGAACAAGATTAGGACGCTGATATTCGTGTCAACAATTTTCAATCGGGGTTCAAGGTATTGATTTTATCTTTGGAAACGACCGTGCCCGTGATACCGCCAAATCCGGAAACCCTGCATCGTGCATCGGACAGATTCAGTTTATCGGCCACGCATCCCGGCGGGTTGTTGATACCGTCCTAGAAAAAAATGACGATTTTATTTATGCTCTGCGCTGTATAATACTTATCATTGTTTTTTTGTACGTAAAGGTGAAGGCAGAAGAATCAGGACAGATTCAAAGTTCAATGTTCTAAGTTAGAGAAGAAACTATCCCTTATCGCTTTCACTTCAGAGACAAATTTGACAACGTCTGCGAGAAAATGTAGATTATATACAATCACATCAAGGAGGTTTTTTATGAAAATATCTTTGATTGAACTTTACCATGTGCAGGTTCCATTAAAACAGACATTTTGGCCAACCTGGATTCCCGGCTATCCCCAGACACATAATGGATTTACTCTGATAAAATTAGTTACGGATGATGGCATTGAAGGCTATTCGGCGGGATCCGCCCTGGGACATGAGAGAGAAGGGCTGGGAGATTTGATTGGCGGATACTTGCTGGGCGCGGATCCGACAGATATCGAATCCTGCCAGAGTTTATTGAAACAGGCCGGCATTTTGGGCTGGAGAAATTTCTGGATTGAACCGGCATGCTGGGACATTATCGGTAAGAGCAAGGGTAAGCCCGTGTATGAACTTTTAGGCGGCCAGGCGCGTCCCATTGAGGTTTACTGCTCTACGGGAGAAATGCACGAGCCGGAGAAAAGGGTGGAAGAACTTCTGGCAATGAAAGAGCGCGGATTCAAAACGGTAAAATTGCGGGTGAAAAACAAGGAACTTAAGGATGATATCCGGCATATCGAGGTAATCAAAAAAGGTGTCGGCGATGGGCTTGCATTAGGGGTGGATGCCAATCAGGGATGGCTGGTGACGATTGTTGATAAAATTCCCGCCTGGAATTTGCAACGGGCGACGGAGTTTGCTCAAGCCTGTTACACAAACAACATCGTCTGGCTGGAAGAGCCGCTTGATTCGAGAGACTATGACGGGAATGCGGCTTTGAAGAAAGTTTCCAAAGTGAAGATTTCCGGCGCGGAGCTCAATTATGGGTGGGATGAGATCAAGATTATGCTGGAAAAGGATTGTTTCCACATTTATCAGCCTGACGCGACATTCGCGGGAGGAATCGCGCAGGTGAAAAAAGTCATTGATGCCTGTCATACGCATAACAGGGAATATTCTCCGCACACTTGGACAAATGGAATTGGTTTTTATGTTAACTGGAATATGGTGCTTGCCGATAAAGATAATAAACTGCCTCTGGAGTATCCCTTGGAAGAACCTTCCTGGGTGCCTGAACAAAGAGAGGGAATTATTGATCCTATCCTTCCGGATAAAAACGCGATGCTCGCACCATTTGCAAAGCCCGGCCTCGGTTTTGAGATTAATCAAAATCTGCTGAACAAATTCGGAAAAAGATTTTTTAAACTCACGGAGATGAGGCAAAAAATAAAAGTGATTAGGCAAAAAGGACTCAAGGCGGCATTAGAGTTGAAAAAAAGAAAAGAGTCTCAGTAATGTAAATATCGATTTATTCGTTCTCAGTTTGGCTCATTAATCTTTTGACGCTGGGAGGCATTTAAGGTATATTTTTTACCGGATTAGATGCCGGATTTAAGAAACGCTTAACTTCAACGATAATGATCATGGAGGGTTAAGATGAAAACGGACGAATACAAGAAAATAATCATGTTTGCAGTTGACAATGAAATTGAAGCCTACGAGTTTTACAAGGCGGTTGCCGATAAAACAAAAGATGACGGTTTGAAGAAAATCTTCGCGGAACTGGCGCAGGAAGAAGCCGGTCATCGCAAACTTCTGGAAGGCCTGGCGTCCGGCAAGGGTCAGATGTATTTTGACGAATCCAAGGATTACAAGGTGGCCGAAACAATCAATAAGCCCAAGTTAAGTCTCAATATGAAACCGGCGGATGCCATTGCGCTGGCGGTCAAGAATGAACAGGAAGCCATGGAGATGTACAAGAAGATGGCCGATTGCAGCACCGACGCCGAACAGAAAAAGATGTTTCAGTCGCTGGCAAATATGGAACAGGGGCATAAAGTCAAACTGGAAGACACCTTTACCAATATGGCTTTTCCAGAAGCCTGGTAAAATGAATTTTTAAACAGAGATTGTTGCGGCGAAATCACCGTAAATTTAAATAAGCATAAAAATAAAGCCCTTGGAAATTATTCCCGGGGCTTTGTCGTATTATAAAGGCAAAATATTAATTACTCCCACTGTATGTCGAAAACTGTTGCTTCAGCTCCCTGCCAAGTTTTTTCTTTAATTTCCGTTTTTATATTTTCCCCTCCTGTCATCTCGATAAGCGTATCCAAATGTCCCAACAATTGATAGCAATAGGGTAAATTACCCGGATCAGACGGGTCGAAATTGTGTGAGACGCACGCGTGATTAGCGCCCATTTTCTTGAATTCGAGAAAACTGAAATTAAAAAGCTGCCCGTACAAGTTTACAAAAGAAGTCAGCGCCTTCATCGGATTGCGGTCAAATAAGATGTGCTTGTAGGTTGTATCAAATAACTCTTTGCCCCGGATTTTACCCCTCATGCGCACAATTTCCGTATTTCCTCCGGCAAGCAATTGAAAAATGGCCATTCCGCATCGTTGGTAGGTATCGAGCGGATACCATGCAGAAGGAAGGACATACCCTTTAATGACATTCCAGTCTTCTGACTTTAAATATTTACCCCAGTTCTTATCTTTATTCCCCCTTATCATACGAACTAAATCAACCATCATCGTGCCTTTCACTTTACGTTCAAACATACCCCACCTCCATTTTAGAATTTAATTGATGCTCGTAAATCTAAGAAAATTAATGCTTTTGATTATTTTTATGCGCTAAAATTAGTCGAATTTCAATGATGGTAAACGGTGAAATAGTGATGATAAATCGTGTAGATNNATATGGGCGCGAAGATTGATTTTGGAATTTCTCAGATCCATTTTCTTTCTGATGTTATTGCGATGGGTCGCAATGGTGTTGGCCGATGCGTGAAGCATATCGGCGATTTCCTTTGTATTTTTGCCTTTCATGATGAGGTCGACAATCTGAATCTCCTGAGGCGTCAGCGTTTTATGAGAAACTCGAAAATCTCTCATAAAGGGTGACAATACTGCCCTGAGATTGCTTTCTAAAACACTGAGGTATTTTTTATTGCGATCGTCCAGATTGGCATGATTCAATTTTTTCAGGTACGGAATAACAAGTTGATTGATATTGGTCTGTAACTTTTCCTCGATTTCCTTTTGATCTTCATCGCGGCGATTCATCAATACGCGAAGCGCTATATTGGCGTCTTCCAGATTTTCGGCAAAATTCTTCAGCTCTTCCTCGGTCCGCTTCCGTTCGGTGATGTCGCGAATGATTCCTCTAAATCCTATCGGTTTATCTGACGCGTCTTTCATTAACGATACCGATGCCTCAATATAGGCTTTTGATCCGTCTTTTCTGGTAATCTGCCAGTCTATTTCTTTGAGAGGTTTCCCCGTTTTATAAACTCCGTTGAACGCCAGAAAAACTTTCTTCGCGACTTCCTCCTCCGAGTATTGACGATTATTCATGCCCAGCAATTCTTTTTTGGGATAACCATGAATTCTGCACATGGAATTGTTGAGAAAGGTATAGTTGCCGGCGAGATCAACCTCAAAATATCCTTCCTGTATATTTTCGAGAATGTTGCGGTGTTGTTCTTCAGTCTTTCTGCGTTCGGTAATATCACGCAAGGTGGCGATTCTCAGGTTGCGGCCGTTATATTGATGGGGTTTGTCAACAATAGAACATATAAACGTAGAACCGTTTTTCCTTATCCCAACAAATTTATATCTTTTGTTAGGTCCCCCGTTTGCAAAATGATCACGTATAACTTTCCATGATTCGGGAATAGAGAGTTTTCTGGCATGCATGCCGATCATTTCTGATGGTTCATATCCGAACATCGTTGCGACCGACTGATTAGCACTGACAACAACGCCTTTATCGTGAATAGCGATGCTTTCATCCACTTTGGAGAGCAGATGCAAGCGTGCTTCGCTCTCTTTTAGCTTCGCTTCAGCCTTTTTGCGCCGGTGGGCAGGAGAGGGTGATCCGTTCCCATACTTTTTATGATTCTTTTTTTTCATGTATCTTTTCTCACCGGAAGGCCGTTTGCAGCGATGTCACGTTCAGTGCAAATTTTATTTTTAAAATTGCTGAATTCATTATTGTCAAAATTTATATCAACTTGCATAATTCATCAAGATCTTTGCGCATTCCTTTTAAATCGCAGAATTGGTGCAAGCCCATTTGTGCGCTTGAATTACCTTCAACCATAACCCAGCCATTATCTGTCAACGCCAAGTCCCAACCAATATATCTATTTGTTGGAACGACGCATGCCAGTTCTTTTGCCAAATCCACAGCCTCTTTCCATTGTGGAATCTTAAATCCTTTAATGGTGATGCCTGTGTTGGGATGGCTTACATATTCATTATTTGATTCATCGACACCATTCGTTCTTAGTATTCCCGTCTCTGGATCAATACTGGCCATGATTCCACCAGCGCTGACATTATCCACAATCATGTCATTTTGTCCCATTCTCATAAAAGGAAAAAAAATATGTACTTCATGTTCTGTATGGTGTTTGCCCGTTAAAATAGTTATTATCCTTACTGTGTTTACAGACGGGGGATGAAATTTTGACATGCAGTCAGCTTGCACAATAAGTTCTTCAATCATGAATGGAGCATGTATTAATAATTTCTTGAATAAATTCCCGATGTCGTTTTCTTCCGGGGTATCGATAATGGAGACCCCCTCTCCGAATGACAAGGACAATGGTTTTAAAATAAAAACCGGATGTTTGGATACGAATTTACGGAATATTTCCAGATCATCCTGCGTTCTGATGCAGACAATTTCTCTTTTATAGTAT
This sequence comes from Syntrophaceae bacterium UBA6255, assembly GCA_002441205.1. GTDB lineage: Bacteria > Desulfobacterota > Syntrophia > Syntrophales > Smithellaceae > Smithella. Next base: position 9,589 of record DJVN01000196.1, read on the forward strand.
TTACGAAATGTTTGATATGTTTTCCACTTGTCATCAAATAAAATTTTATTTTTTTGTCTGTTCAGTTTATTGTAATAGCTATATCTTTTGTTTTCCGTGATAAAGCGGCTCCTGTATGCTTTGTTTTTATTTTCAAATTGATACAAAAAATATTCGTCATATAAAGCTCCGTATTTGAGCAGACAATACAGCAGGTCACATTTTAAATGTTTTCGATAATTTTTATCAGTTATCCTGTTTTTATCGGCATATTTGGAGATATATGCTTCTCTGCGATTATTTAAACAATAATATAAAATCCTGACGATTTCCGAATGACACCAGACATATTGAACGATCGAACTTGTTCGAAGATAATGTTTATATTTATACTTCATATATAGCGACGGATGATCTGCTCTTTGCAGAATTAAATTAATGGATACCTGCTCGTTATCTCCGCAAATATGCTCCCGCTCTTTTCTTTCAAAATAGTAAAACCTGTCTGAATGGTTGAATCGATGTATAAAATACTGCCGATATCGGAACCTACGCCCATAGATTCAAGATCGTGCAAATGGGTCAAATTGGCCGATAGAATATCAGAGTCCATATTGTAGGGAGGATAGGTTTTAAATATGGCCGGCTTAAATTCTATGCCGTATTCGGATAAGAATGAAATTTCTCTAAGATAATTTTTGTTTCTCACTTTGGCAATAGACTCTTTGATGCGGTATGCAATCCGCGGTATCGACATGTTGTTGATTTCATCTCTGGTAAATTCGGTAAAACTAATGAAAATTGCGTTGCCAATATACATTGAATCAATATCGGGGTGTATATCTCTGAGCGTAACGGGACTTCTTAATATGATCCTATCCGTATCAGGCAGGATGAGATGATGATATTTTTTCAATAAGACTGAATTGATAATCTGATTATTAGAAATTTTATCCTCTCCATTTTCCTTGATGGCCTGATTTTTCATTTCCTGAAGAAATTCATCAGAAATATACTCTCTTTTCGAATATATTTTGGCATTACTATTGCGTTTGACGCGATTCTGAATTTCAGCGCTTAGTTCGGATAACGGAGGATTGAATACGGTGTCAATCTTGTCAGAATGAACCGGATTCCCTTTGAATAACCTCTGCGGTGACGGCGGCAAAAAATTTTTGTTTTCCGTGATGCACATCCAGGCATATAAAAAAAGAAGAAATGAAATCCCATCCGCTATGGCATGCGAACAGCTGATACCCGCTAATATTCCGTCTTTGATTTGAACGCCCGTAACGGCAAAAAGAGGTTCGCCCGGCAAGGTTTTGACATGGACCATCATTTTTTTCAGTTCTTCAATATTAACATCTTTAAAGGCAGCATCGATAGGAGGTAAAATAGTCACGATAAATCCATCCGTGCAATATTGTAATGCAAACTTATTATCGCCAATCATGATCAAACGGCTGGAAAAAAGATTGTAATGTTCAATGGTCTTAAAAATACTTTCTTTCAGTTTTAATATGGGCGTGTCTTTCTTATAAAAGTACAAAATCTCTATGGGATTTCCTCCCGGCCTGATTGCATTGTCAAATAATGATAATGGCAGAATATTTTTACCGTAATTTTCTTGCAGATATTTAATCATTGATTTATTGGCGGCTTGATTAATTGTCGTCATAATAATTTCTATAAATTTAAGAGAAAGCATAGGAAACGCTGTCTGGTAAGTCAAGAAAATCTTGGTCACAAAAAAATCTGAACATGTGAAGGGTGGTGGCCAGTGATTGACTCTTGATGTGGAACGCTATCAGTGGATTCTAATCAGAATTTTTGCTTGGACTGGAATAGCAAAAACTTGCGCATAACGATCGATCAAAAGAAGGAATATTTTCCGCCCATGGCGAATTTTTTATGTCATACGAAAAGATGCCATCGGTCTCAATAATTTTTCCGATTTTAAATTCCGGCTCTGTGAGCATCAGGCAGGGGTATATATCGCCGGACGTGTCGATGAAAATAAAATCAACGAACCGCCATAATCCCGCAAGACAGAACCGTTTTAATGCGGAGGCCTTCTTTAAAAAATTATCTCCATAGGGGTCGGGGCCGCAGTTTGCCGATGTGTTAAAATATATTTCAGGATATTTCTTTCTCATATTGTCAAAACATGCCCAGAAATTTTTCAATTCCTCTTCAGAAAGTATCCTGTCACGCAAGGCCTTGGCGCGATTCATGTTGATGTAATTCAAAAAATGAACTTCCCTGACGCCTAAAGCGTTTACTTCGCTGCAAAATTCACTGATGAAGGGAAGCGTATCCTTGGTTAATACATAATTGACCACCACGTAAAATCCTTCCTTCAGTGAAAGCTTGATAGCGTCAATGGCAATGTGTCGCTTTCTTCCGGTATAGTTCTCATAAATATCCGGAGGCAGCACTGTGATTCGGATATCCGTAATTCCATTTTCTCTCAGCAAGGGTAATAGAACGCCATTGTTTTCTAAAATGACGACGCCATTGGTAGATATTTCATTGACGTTGCACTTTTTGAATATCTTAAGATAATCCCATGAATCGGGCAGCCATTCGTTGACGATTGGATAAACGATAAATCCGTCCCTGATAAACATATCCACGATTTTATCGGCTTTCTCATAGGACATGGCCTCGCCGTCTGACATGCCGTCCAGGTAGCAGTATTTGCACTGGGAGTTGCATTTTTTGGAGAGACAAATTTGTGCGTATTTGAAATGGAAGGTCTCATCCAGCAGGGGATCGCTTAAAACTCTATGAGCCAAATTGCGCATGCTGGTGCGTTTTACCGTTACGTCTTTTTCCTGTCCCATATTTAACCTTAAATAAAAGTCAACGCGCAGTTTGCTGTATTTTAGTCCTTTTTTGCGGATCGAAGCATAATAATCGAAACGTGGCGTGTCAAGAATATCTTCATGAAAAAAAATATTTTATTACATCATCTCTGTAAAAATTGCCTGATGTGCTCTTTCACTCACGTATTGATTGCCCTGAACTCATTCAAAATTGAGGTTCGGTTAAGAACCATTATAACAATTTTTGGATAGCATGAGACGCCTCGGTCGTGGCAAACTCGATTAATCGTTTGCATTGGTCAGAAGAGGATATATGTTGTTGAAAGTCAGCCCAGTTAGAAAATTTCATCTTCGTAATTGAACTACATTCTGTTCCTCCGGCTTCCGCTCTAAATCTTTTTACGATATCCTTACCCACGCCAAAAGGTTCAGGTTTTCCTATAGGCTTTTTCAGAAGCAGATTAACATGACCTTCCGCAAATGCCTTAATGGTCTGAAAATATTTTGTATTACGAATATTCATGCCCAGTAAAAGATTAATGCCCATGACTGCTCCTGCAAGAGCGCCACAAACTCCTCCCTGCAAGCCCACTCCGCCATCAAAAATAAAAGATAAGCGCTCAAGCAGCGGATCGCCTACTCCATTGCGCTCTCTTATCCCCCTTAATACAGATTGCGCACAGTGTATGGGCGTTTCTGGTGTTGTATTTGGTTCCATATCCATTGAAAGCAAATCGTTCTCACGGAAGGTATATAAGTGTCTCGTTGCACTTCTAATATGCCACAAACACTTTCCAACCTTGTCACCCGGTAAAAAGTAGCGTAACTGTCCAATGGCCGTATAGAAATCTACTCCGCTTCTTTCTCTGCAAAATGAAGAGCCAAAGCTTTCTTCAAACCATCTGAAGTATTTTCCAACCAGAGATAATACCTCAGCTTCCGCGATCATCCCTTTCTTCTGCAGTTCGTTATCATGCGCAAGCGCGAGCCCTAAAGCCCCGCCCGTGACCACCCCGCAGGTCGAACCACTGGCCACCAGTCCGCCTTCCAGCCCGGTAACAGCTTTTAGTAAAACGTTTTCTTGCCTGCCGATCATATCCTGGAAAACTTCCAGGGAAGCCAGGGCTCAATTTAAATCCTTTAAAAGATAAAAGGAGGCTCTTCTTCCCC
>DJVN01000105.1 GCA_002441205.1 Syntrophaceae bacterium UBA6255
GGAAAGGTCGCGGCGCGGTCTATTTCGGCGGCAATCGGAGCGAGTTCTGTTTCCGCAAAATTGCGAACAGAATCACGAATAAGTTTATGCTTGGCGCACGGATTGAGCTGCAATTAAGTTCTCCCAAAGAGATGTCTCGCACAAATAACTTAAAATAAAAGTAAAATCAAGAGAATGAAATAATTTTTTATAAAACTAAATTTTCAAGAGGCAATTCCAGAGGGTCATAGTTTTGAAATCATAAGCGGTGGAGCTTTAGTGATCCCGTAATGATTAAATTTATTTTATTCACTTTTTTCTATAATTGAAATCAGATTCATGTTCGTTAATTCATCAAATAAATAGTCAGCTATAATTTTATGTGCCTTCTCGTTGGGATGATAATCGGATATATTGACTCTCAAGTGCGATATTTTATAGGGTGTATATTTATCTGTAACATCTATTGTGGGGATATTATTATTTTCAATCATACTTTTCATTTTTCCCCAGAAATCGTTAATTAATTTCGTCATGATTTCATTTTTTTCTAAATGAGGAATGTTTAACACAACTAATTTTATTTTGTTTTGCTTGCAGAAGTCCATGATCTCCTGCATGTAATAAAAAGTATCAAGGCATATTTGTTCCTTATGGCTTTTGACACAATGATTAAGATATGAGTTCATTTGGTTTATTAAGTTTTTTCTAAAACCGAATGTAATTTCATATAATCTCCAATATACATAATTAACAAAATATGATTTTCTGACAATAGTATACCATGATGATTCTGGAATGGCCCAATCACCGGCATAAATCGGTGGAGTTCCACAATATTGAAAACAGGCCGGAACGAAATCATCAAAGTAAAATTGAACAATGATCAATTTAACATTTTCTTTATATGGGTAGATTTTTATAGCATTCATTTTTTGTTGCATATTATATCCGGGAATACCAAGATTAATAATTTGCCATTTATCACCAATTTTTCTTTGAAGAATATCTGTGTATCGATTATTATTGTCATTGATGCCTACGCCACCCGTTATGGAATCACCCGCAATGAGAACAATTTTCTTATTTATTAACTCATAAACACTGTAATCAAAATCACGATAGCCCATGCCGTTTTTCAGCCAATATTTCTTTATCCAATTTTCTCTAACCAAAGTCGGACTTGATGTTGTGTGGGCCACATAATGTCGAAATAAAAATTCAATTACTAAGAATGACGATATTACAGTAATCAGAATAATTGTAAGTTGTTTTATTTTCATGGATTTTACCCGCAAAATAGATTTTCAATCAATACTGAAGTACCTGTTTCTTTTCTGTTCTTCAATGTTTTCTGAAGAACCTTTTACCAAGAACGAGATTGTCCCACGGCTTTTTCATCATGTATATTGCTTTTTTATTTTTCATTATTATTATAATGACCAATGAGTAAAGAAAAATTTCCGACAACACCAGCTGTGTTAGCCCTAAAATCACAAAAATCTGATTTTACTCTACATACTTACCAGTATGAGGACAGAGGTGGCACAAAAGCGTCCGCAAAAAAACTTGGGGTTAATGAACATTGTGTTATTAAGACACTGATCATGGAGGATGAAACAGGCAAACCGCTGATTATTTTAATGCATGGCGACAAGGAAGTCTCCACAAAAGCGCTGGCCCGCGCCATCGGTGTGAAATCAATCTCTCCATGCAAGCCTGAAGTGGCGGAAAAACACACAGGCTATAAAGTAGGTGGTACGTCGCCTTTCGGAACAAGAAAAGCAATGCCTGTTTATATGGAACAGACAATAGCTGATGTGCCGGAAATTTTTATAAACGCCGGCAGCCGTGGTTTGCTGGCAAAGCTTTCGACAACGGAACTTGTTCGTATGCTTAATCCAATACCGGTTAACGTCGCTATATAAGTTGCCTTTTCCCGGTAAAAAAGAGATAATGTCAAACAACGAGACTGTTCAAAAATGTTTAGATGCAAGGCGCGCAGTGAAACTCGAATTACAGTTATGTAGTAAACTGGAATTCGTCAGTTGAACTGTCCCGCTTTATCGGGGCAAAAAACGAATCGCGAGGCGTATATGATAATACGTCGAGCGGTACGGTTTGCAGCGCAACACAGCAGACCATGGTGCCCTTTAGGGTATGAACATTTTTCAACAGCCTCTCAAAGGTTAATGCATATGCCCGACAATATAATCATCCGCTGTCTTAATTGCGGAACAAAAAATAGAATACCAAAACAAAAACTTCAGGGACGTTCCCTTTGCGGCAAATGCGGAGCTTCATTGGAAGAACTAATCATTCGCTGTCTTAAATGCGGCACGAAAAACAGAATGCCTGAAAATCGTATGGATCAAAAACCCTTGTGCGGTAAATGTCATGAACCGCTGATCATTCCCCAGCAAAAAGTTTTGCCTTTCGACGTTACGGATCAGACATTTGCCCGTGAAGTGCTTACATCCGACTCATCGGTATTGGTGGATTGCTGGGCTCCGTGGTGTGGTCCATGCAGAACACTATCCCCGATTATCGATGAACTGGCGTCCGATTACGCCAACGGGGTTAAAGTTGTTAAACTCAATGTCGACGAAAATCCGCTGACGGCTTCCCAATATGGAATTCGCAGCATTCCCACCATGCTTTTTTTTAAGGAAGGCAAGATAGTGCATCGCGTTACCGGAGCATTGCCCAAGGAAGAAATCGAACAGCATTTACTATCCATCATTAAAACTAATTGAAATAAGGAACTCCTTGATGAAAAAATACAAATCCAAGCTGATATACCAATGTAAAATTTTCGATGTCTGGGAAGAAGATTTTGATTTACCCAACGGCAAAACAGCCAGACAGAGCGTGATTAATCATCAACCCACCGTCGCAATAGTTGCCATCAATGAAAAAAAAGAACTGCTTTTAATCAAACAGTATCGCAACGCCGTTAAAAAGAATCTTCTGGAAATTCCAGCCGGCTCCATTGATGGCGAGAAAGAATCTCCCTCGGTCTGCGCTCAGCGGGAACTGGCCGAAGAAACCGGTTTTAAAGCTAAAACTTTTGTCAAGCTTTTTGAAGGCTACCTCCTGCCGGGATACTGCAATGAATATATGTATTTTTTTCTGGCTAAAGATTTGATCCATGCGCCACTGACTCCTGACGACGATGAATTTATTGAAAACATGCCTGTCAGTTTTTCCAAAGCGCGCAAACTGATAGAACAAGGCAAGATCATCGACGCCAAAACCGTCTTGGGCATAATGCTTGCCGATAAATACATCAATAAGTAATTTATCAAAATATCCTTACGGTCATAAAAAAGGAGGTTAATAATAAACCCCCTTTTTTTGGTATGATGCCTGTAAGAACCATGTTTATTTATCAGGTTTGGATTCTCCGGATATCTTGTTGGTGAACATTTTCATCAGCACTGCCGCCAGACCGTCAACCGATGAACCGCCGCCTGCCACAAGAATTTCCGGCACAACCCGCTTTTCGCCCTTCATCAACGCGTCGGCCACATTGACAAACACCGTCCCCTGTTCGCCCATAGCAGCTTTTAATTTTTCTGCGGCTTCTGCCCGCGCCAATCCAATTGATCTGATCTCGGCTCCGGCAGCTTCACCGGTTGCCTGCCGATAATGAGCCTCACCGTCACCTTCAGCCGTACGCCTGAATTTTGCCGCGTCCGCCTGAACACGCACCTGTTCAGCTTTGTTTTTCTCAATATCCACACCGACGGCTTCCTTGGCCAGCGCCGCCTGCATGTCCGCTGTTCCTTTGGATTTCTCGGTCTGGATGCGCTGTTCCTGGGATTCCTGCTGTTTTTTGAACGTCGCTATTTCCTGATTTGCGATTTCGCGTTCGGTAAGAACTGTAACAAGCTGCGCGGGAAGAATTACGTCCTGAATATAAACGCCCTTTGTTTCGACATTATAACTCGCCAGTTTATCTGTTATATATGCTGTTGCCGCTTCCTGAATTTCACGCCGCCTTTCAATAAATTCTACCGCCTTCATCGCCTGCAGGGTATCTCGAAAATGGTTGCCGACTGCCGCCTGAAGCACTTCATTGACGAGATTACTGACCGTACCCACCATGCTGATAACACGGGGTGCCTGCGTATCGGGTATATGGATCTGCACCTGAAGATCAATCGAGAAGACAAATCCTTCGCATGATTTCGCGTTGATCGGCTCCAGGTTGCGGTCGAGATTATGCGCTTCCGATGTTGCCTTTGCCCAATTCAGATTCAGGATGCTGGTTGGAACAATTTCTGCATTGTAGCAGTGCGGATTAAGAGGATACTTACCGGTGCGCAAAGCCTCAACCCAGATACCCCGATGACCCGGACGCACAATCGAACCGAATTTGAAGGTTGAACCGGATGTGTCCTCCGTCGGAAGACCTACGTACGACTTAATAACCGCAACCTCGCCCTGTTCCACAACAAGCATCGGTACTGTTTCGACAGAAACAAGAAACGGATTCAGGTTGTACGCACCATAGAGAAGAGGATCATGCTGCAATCCGATGCTTCCGCCGTGATCCAGAAATTTCTGGAAGTCCTGATAATTATTATGCTCCCGGTTTTTGCTGCCGAGTATCATTTCCATCAGTTCGGCATCTGACTGGTTTTGTTCTTTCAATTTCTTGATATCACTAAAACCACCAATTCTGCTGGCGATATCTCCTCCGGCCAGTGGATCACCTTCAAAGGTCGTGACAATGCCGACAATGTCAACCATCTTCTCTTTAATAACTCTCGGTTCAATGCGCACAACATCAAGTTGCCGCGGACTAAGTCCGAAATCCTCACAGGAGAGAATTCCTCTTTTTGCTGAGCGCAAATTAAGCTCTGGTGAAACAGGGACTCCATACACCCTGCTTTTGGTTATTACAAGAAAACCGACCGGATGAATCGGCAGTGATGTGCCCGGCGAAAATACCGGACGTTGCACACCCTTTTGTCCTCCGTTTTGCATGAATGTTCCCAGCTTGGAGAAATTGGCAAATTCTTCCTTATAGATTGCGCTTTTCGCGCCAATCGGCAGCGGCTTTCCCACTTGGGCAATCACCACGCCGATTTCTCCCGCCGGTACCTGAACCCACGGATGCTTGTTCACTGCAAAAACCGGCCAGAATTTAAAGCGCAATCCCGGCATGAGAAGATCAGCCTGATAACCCGCTTCACCATTGAACGCAATCGGATTATCTTCGGAAAGTTTTTTGAAGCCAAAACGCTTATTAACAAGTCCAACTTCCATTGGGCCTATGTACCTGATGGAAAAAACTATACAAACAACTGTAACAACAAGTAGAACCGGTATCGCAAACACAATAAAAATTTCCATGGTTCATCCTCCTTTTTCAGGTTTAACTTTATTTATTGATTGAATTAATAAGATCTTATCGGAACTCGCGCGAGTATAGGTGAGCACCTTATGTATGTCAACGAAAAACTATCCATAACGTAATAGTTACAAGATAAATAATGCGGATGAAAGTTTCTTGCCAGAGACAAAAAGTTTTGTTAGACTTCTTCGCATTCCGTTATCCGTTACATAAACGAGGAGGCACTACCATGATCTACAATGAAGAATTTGAAACCATGCCCCGTGAAGTCATCAAAGCCCTGCAAGTCAAAAGATTGCAGCAGACGTTGGAAAGGGTTTACCATACTGTCGGCTTTTATAAAAAATCTTTTGATGCCGCCAAAGTCAAGCCGGATGAGATAAAATCCATTGCCGACATGAAAAAGCTTCCTTTCACGACTCGTAAAGATTTGCGTGATAACTATCCCTTCGGGTTGTTTGCCGTTCCTATGAGCAGCGTTGTCCGTTTGCATGCTTCCTCCGGCACCAGCGGCCGTTCCGCCGTTTTCGGCTATACCAAACGTGATATTGAAACCTGGTCGGATCTGATTGCGCGTTGTCTGGTTGCCGCGGGCATCACAAAAAACGATGTTATTCATAACGCCTTTGGCTATGGTTTATTTACCGGCGGATTAGGATTGCATTACGGCGCGGAAAAAATAGGCGCCAGCGTTATTCCGATGTCCGGAGGAGACGCCAAAAGACAAGTGATGATTTTACAGGATTTCGGTCCTACCGTGATTTGCTCCACACCTTCCTATGCGCTTCATCTGGCCGAAGTGGGAAAAACCATGGGCGTCGATATAAAATCTCTTAAACTGCGCGTGGGTATTTTTGGAGCGGAACCTTGGAACAACGCGATTCGCGATGACATTGAAAAAGCTTTCGGCATCACCGCGCTGGATTTATTCGGTTTATCGGAAGTCATCGGACCGGGCATGGCCATGGAATGCCTTGAAGGCCGCCATGGCATGCATATTTTTGAAGACCATTTCATCGTCGAAACCATCGATCCGAAAACCGGTGACGTTCTGCCGGAAGGCTCCGAAGGCGAACTGGTATTCACGACCATTACCAAAGAAGCCAATCCGCTCATCCGTTACCGTACCGGCGACATTTCACGCCTGATTACCGAACCGTGCCGCTGTGGCCGCACGCACATCAAGATGGAAAGAGTTTTAAAAAGAAGCGACGACATGCTGATTATCCGCGGCGTCAATGTTTTCCCCGCGCAGATCGAAGCCATCCTCGTGGATATCGAAGGACTGGAACCGCATTATCAGGTCATCATTGATAAAGTCGGAGCGCTGGATACGCTCGATTTGCAGGTGGAAGTCAACGACAAGATATGCAGCGATTCCGGCAGCATCAAAGAGCTGCAGAAAATTGAACAAAGAATTATCAAGGACATGAAGGATTACCTGGGCATCGCCGCGCGCGTAAAACTTGTTCAGCCCAACACGCTGAAAAAAGGCGACGCCAAGATTATTGATAAACGCCGCATTTGAAATCAATTAAGGGGGTTACGATGAAGGTAGAACAAATATCCGTTTTTCTGGAAAACAAACCCGGCACGCTGGAACAGGCGACACGCGTTCTTAAAGATGCCAATATCAATATCCGAACTTTATCCATGGCGGAAACCGTGGATTTCGGAATTCTCCGTCTAATAGTCAATGATGTCGAAAAAGCAAACAAGGTTCTCAAGGAAAACGGTTTTCGCGTGAGCAAAACCCCCGTTGTCGCCGTGGAAGTTCCCGACAAACCGGGCGGACTGCACAGCATTATGGAAATCGTTTCCAAAGAAGGCATCAACGTGGAATATCTCTACGCCTTCGTGGAGAAAAGCGGCCAGAACGCCGTCATCATCTTCCGCTTCGACAACCCNNCTGATGAAAAAGAATTTTACAGTGATTCCGGGTAATAAGTTGTACGAGTTTTAATCAAGACATATATAAACAAAGTTGGACGTAACAAACAAAACCCTGTGTTTCATAAGACTAACTATTATGAGGCCAAGGAGGTGTAAATGAGGATTATTAGTCGTTTGAGTTTGATTTTGTTATTCTTTATATGTCTTCTGCCTGAAGCATGGACAGAACCGTGGGACCAGGATGCCAACATTAAAGAAGCCGTTGACGTCCTTGAGGTTGTTTATTATCAGTCAGGTATTTCAGGCATCGCTAAACATCTCGATAAATGTTATGCAGATTTTGACAAAACTGGAAGCGCTCAGCAGTTACAACAATGTGCTGCTATTGACTGCGGAGCCATGTATCTAGACGTTCTCTTTTCACGCTCGGTAGAAAAGAAGATCGGTAAACCAATGAGATATCCATATTTCGCTCAGGACGCTTTTCTGCGAAGAGTTGATCCTCGCTTTATGGCATTAGGCCTCTCTGATGAAGAAAGGAAGACCTTCATAGATAAAACTTGGAAAGCCGCCCTTCTCTACGTGAAGAAAAAAATTGAGACGGGAAAGATTGCAGTTGAATGAGGCAGCATCCAGAAATTCCAAGGAAAGTATACTTAATTATTATAAATCCCATTATGGTAGAGGACAAAAGGCATCCACTGCATTTTTCTATTCATCTGTCACTATCCGCCAGCCACTATCCACTAATCACTTTTCACCCCGTCTCTTCTGCCACGGCTTTGTTTTCCAGCGTTGATGAAACCAAAACCACTGTTCGGGATATTCACGGACAATTTCTTCGACAATTTTTGTGAAACGCTGGGTGTTTACCCGTATGGGAATTCCGGGGACAGGATACTTAATTAACAATAGATCGCAGCGTTTACAGTATTAACTCTGATCTATATAAACAATTTTATTGGAGAAAGGGAAAACATGATACAATCAAACGCTCTGGTCGTCGTCGCAATGCTTTTTGCTCTTCTCGGCCTTATTTTTCTTATTATGACCAGTGTAGCACTAAAGAAGAGAAAGTTATTCGGCACGGCTGTGAACTTCGTGATCGCGTTACTGATGATCTCCTTGTTCGCCCTGTTCGGTACCATAAGCATTGCCATTCAGGGTTATTATGCGTTAACCAGGGAAGAACTTGCGGCAATCGTGAAAGTTGAGCCAACTGGTGAGCAGAAGTTTATGGCCCGGTTTTCCATGCCGGATGGCAGCGAAAAAGTATTCTCTCTTGCCGGTGATCAGCTTTATGTTGACGCCCACATTCTCAAATGGAAACCGGTAGCAAACATATTCGGGCTGCATACATCCTATGAACTCGATCGTGTGGCAGGCCGCTATGCAAGCCTCAAAGATGAAACGACAAAGGTTCATACTGTTTATTCGTTGTCTAAATACAGACCTATTGATATGTTCGATCTCCGGCGCAGGTTCGCAATCCTTAATCCCCTGTTGGATGCTGAGTACGGATCCGCTACATTCATCAACTCAAATAACACAGAAGAATTTAGAGTAATGGTTTCGACAACAGGATTACTGATCAGAAAGACCAGAAGAGAATCCAGTCAGTAGCCGGCATGGTCAGGCAGGTTAGTAGATCTGGCAGCGGATTTCGGGAACATAACACTTAACTACCGGCAATCCCTACATTAACAATATTATAAAAAACGGCAGATAATTAATTTCATCCACCGCTTGTAACAAATTCATCATAACTATAATTTGCCCTTCAAAAAAGACCTTTCCAACAGACTCATTAATGTGTATAATATGAGCAAATAATACACATAGGAGGCAAGACATGAGAACAAATGTCGTAGTTGATGACAATCTGATGGCATCCGCCCTCAAGGCATCCGGCTTAAAAACAAAAAAGGGAGCCATTGAAGAAGGATTGAAATTGTTGGTGCAAATGCAGAGCCAGAAAGCAATCAAAAGTTTTAGGGGAAAGCTCAAATGGAGCGGGAATCTGGCTGAAATGAGGACAGATAAATGATTCTCGTTGATTCGTCCGTCTGGATCGACTATTTCAACGGCAACAAGACGTCGCAGACTAATTGGCTTGATTCTTCACTGGGAAAGACTCCAATCATCATTGGTGATCTCATTCTGACCGAAGTGCTTCAGGGATTTCAAAGCG
>DJVN01000217.1:0-971 GCA_002441205.1 Syntrophaceae bacterium UBA6255
AAAATTATTTTACCGGTAAATCGTTTTGATCAATAAGGCGCTTAACAATTGAATCCAGAATGTACGTTAGGATTTGTACTCATTATTAGTCAAATATGTCCCACGGGAAGAAATTTGTCGCCGACTTTTAAAGATGCTTGAAAAAGATATTTGAAATCAAATAATTACAGTTTGTGTTTTTGGCATTCTTTTTGCTGCAATATTCATATGTAGGAACACACAACTATAGATTAAAATACATTTATTCGTAAAAAATAAGGAGGTTTTACAATTATGGCATCTACAGCAAGAAATAAGTTATTAAGAGATGAAACACATCTCAAAACCTTGGGCCGCGTAGCGGACGTGAGATCAGTCAAGTCGGGGATGAGGATTTGTTTGGAGCGTTCCAGGGCAATGACAAAGGTCTATAAGGAAACGGAAGGTGAATTTACTGCTATCAGAAGAGCGAAGGCTATGGCGGAATATCTGGATACCATGACGCTTTACACAAGACCGAACGAGCTTCTCGTCGGCTGCTTTGCCAGCACGGAATCAAGCGTGCCCATCTATCCGGAACTTTATTGGAGATGGTTGTCTAAAACCATGGATAAATTCCCTGACTATGCTTCAATGGTTGATGACAAAGACAAAGAAGAACTGAAGGAACAATTTAAATATTGGGAAAATTACAGCATTCAGGGAAGAGAGAGAGATTACGTTCCTGACTGGATACCGTGGAAAGTTGGACAGTCTCCTTCAGCAGCATGGACATGGCAGTGGGAGATGTGCACGCCCGATTTCGAGAAGGTTATGAAAGTCGGCATTAATGGAATCATTGCGGAAATTGATAAGCGATTTGATGAAGTACTCAATGATACTTCCACCCAGATTGAGAAGCGGATGGATATGCTTGATGAACTGCGCGCGATGAAAATTTCCTGTGAGGCAGTGGCCAGATGGGGCAAGCGATATGCCAAACTTCTTGAAGA
>DJVN01000217.1:1094-8455 GCA_002441205.1 Syntrophaceae bacterium UBA6255
TTGAAGCGATATGGGTCAAGATGCAGGAAGGCGGATACGTTCAGCCTCCGGCATGGGTGAACAACGGCGGCGGCGGACTGGGCTGGCAGACAATGACCTTGAGCGGTGTTGATGAATTTGGCCTCGATATTACGAATGAGATAACTTACATCGCTCTGGAGGTTACAGGTGAATTACAGACAGTTGCTCCGCAGATAGCTGTTCGCATGCACGACAATACGCCGGATGAACTTTTCAATGCCGTTTTCAAATGCGTCCGCACCGGTTGTTCTCAGCCGGCTATGTTTAACGATAAGATTAACATCCCGAGGCTTATTGGTATCGGCGCTACAGTGGAAGATGCCAGGGCTTACAGCATCAACAACTGCATGCAGCCGGTTATTCCGGGCAAGAATATTCATTATCGTGCGGGCCATGGAGGATCTTTGCTTCTTCCCATGTGTCTGAATATGGCGGTGGATGGAGGAAAAGTAATGGGCCTTCAGATGGGTATCGAAACAATTCCTCTATCTGAAATAAAATCATATGATGATGTATGGAAGGCCTTCTGTGCACATGTAAAATACGGCATCATGGCATTGACTCAACTATCCAGTCTGGGGGATGCTCTTCAGAAGAAATATGTTCCCCGTCCGTTCCTGTCGGCCGTTCTGGAAGGCAACATTGAAAAGGGCTGCGATATGAGGGATTGGGAATATTTGGGACTGCGTCACCACCTTATTTTTGGATGCAACAATGCCGCCGATGGCCTTGCCGCGATAAAGATGCTGGTGTTTGAGAAAAAGAAGATAACATTGGAAGAATTTAATGATGCGGTCGTTTACAATTTTGAAGGAGAAAGCCGCGATAAGATTCGTCGGATGATTGAGCAGGAAGTGCCGAGATTCGGCAATGATAACGATTATGTCGATATGATCGCCAGAGATATTATGGTGTATGTCCAATACGAATGCAATAGGAATTTGGATATTTACGGCAAGCCCTATATGATTGACGGGACAACAGCGTCCGGACCTATCAATGCGGGAATGCTCATGCCGGCAACATTTGACGGAAGAATCTCCAATCAACCGCTTCATGATGGAACCATCTCTCCTGTTCAGGGCAGAGACATGAGCGGCCCGACGGCCACCATTAGATCGGTGGCGAAAGTTGATCCTCTCAAGACCGGTAACATGCTCCTGAATCAGAAGTTTATGCCGGTATTCTTTGATCCGGAGAACTATGAGCTCATGAAGGGATACTTGAAGACTGTCCGCGATATGGGACTTCATCACGTTCAGTTTAACTGCGTGAGCAAAGAGACTTTATTAGATGCTAAAAAGGTTCCTGAAAAATATAAGAGCTTGATTGTCCGGGTTGCCGGATATTCGGCTTACTATGTTGATCTTGATAACAAGATTCAGGATGAGATTATTACGAGAACAGAACAGTGTTTTACCTGCTAGAAAGTCGTTTGCGCTAGAAAGGGGGGATTTTTAAATCCCCCCTCTTTTTCTATCAAGTGTAAATTTGAGCGTTCCCGAAAATTACGCCGATAAAAACAACAAATCTGAAATGAAATAATACAATGGTTAAAATTCAAAAAAATGAAGGGTTAAATTTTTGTGAAAGTTGATATTAAATTAAAAGAAAAAGAGCTTAAAGATAGCGGTGAAATTACAGGTATCGTATTTAATTTTCAGCAATTCAGCATTCAGGACGGACCGGGTCTCCGTACAACGATGTTTGTTAAAGGGTGTCCGCTACACTGTCCGTGGTGTTCCAATCCTGAGTCGATTTATCCTTCTTATCAGATAAAAGTAGCTCCCGTTAATTGTTGCGGTTGCGGAGAGTGTCTTAAGGTCTGTAAAAGCGGCGCCCTGTCGCACGACGAAAATCATCGCATTGTTTTTGATTATGCTAAATGTACTCATTGTTTGGACTGCTTTTACGCCTGTCAGTATAAAGCTATAGATGGAGTGGGTATACGAGTAACTGTTAAGGAGGCCGTCAGTGAATTGCTCAAGGATAAGCCTTTTTACAGCAATACCGGCGGTGGAGTGACGATTTCCGGAGGAGAGCCGCTATTGCAGTATGAGTTTGTTGCGGAGGTTTTTGGAGAATTGAAAAAAAATGGCGTCCACACAGCATTGGATACTACCGGCTATGCCAAGTGGAATGTGGTAAAAAAAGTGACTAAGGACGTTGATCTGGTACTTTACGATATTAAGCATCTGGATTCGAAGAAACATCAGGAGATTTTAGGTGTGAAGAATGAAGTCATTTTGGAGAATTTAAATAAATTAGCAGGAAAAACTGACATTTGGCTTAGAGTGCCTCTGGTTCGCGGATTCAATGACGATCTGGCTATGGCTGATAACATAGTTGAACTGGGAAGAAAAGTTCAGGCCAAAAAAGTATACTTCTTGCCTATGCATAGATGGGGCGAGCATAAGTATTGCGGTCTTGGTTATGAGAATAATTATGCCCAATTAATAGACTTTAATGAAGAAGAATTGGAAAAATGGAAAGACCATTTTAAATCAATTTCAGACTACGTTATCTTTGGTAAAGCATGACAGATAATATATTTGTTGTGCTCTTGCCCGTTCATCGGCTTCAATTTCAATCGTAAAATTTTCAAGAAAATTACTCGGGATCATTGGATTTTTATCTATCCGAGATCATATAATACATCAATCGTAATCATGAGATTTATTTATAATTATTCTTTGAGTTCCGCTGAATTTTTATAAGATCATTTATAATTAGTTGATATTCATGAACTGATAGTGTATTGCATCAACTGACAATTTATTATAACAGACAGTAATAAGGGACGGCTTTTCTTTAGTAAAATGGTTCGTTTTTAAGGAGTATTCAAAAAGAGACAATGTCTCAAAACTGGACATGCCATTAATTATGTTATAATGTAATGCCGATTCGCTTCCGAGACAAGGTATTGAAAATGAAACGCAAGCTTTCCGACGATAATAAAAAAAAACAGGTAAGCGGCAAAATCGAAAAGATGTTTCAGATTTGCCGCAAACTGCCCGGTATATTTTACGTTCTTGATGATCAATTCCAGCCATTAATTTGGAATAAAAATATGGAAACGATCTATGACTATACCCCGGAGGAAGCACAAAAAGTACAGCTAAAGGATATTTTTAAAGGTCAAGACCGCACTATCGTCGAAGATGCCATCAGAGAAACATTTCGTGCCGGGGAAGGTTCTATTGAAGCAACGGTAGAGATAAAAAACGGCAGGCGCATACCCTTCTTTCTTACAGCCTCCCGTTTCGTCATAGATGATAAACAATATCTGATTGGCATTGGAATTGATATCAGCCGTTTCAAGGAAGACCAGGAATCCCTGATAGAAAGTGAGTCTCTTTACCGGGCATTTGCCGAGCGCATCACGGAAGGGGTTGCCCTGATTTGTAAGGGAGAGATTGTTTTTGCCAATAACAAATTTGCCTCTATCCTGGGTTTTATTGATGCCACGGAAATTATCGGGAAAAACAGCATGATCTTCATCAGCAAGGATTTCGAGACATACTTTAAGGAATTTTTTGATTTCATTGAAGAAGGCATTTACAAAGAGCGTTTCTTTCATGCACGATGGTTGAAGAAGAATGATCAGGAGATCTGGGTGGAGGGCAAAGGAAATCTTTTTCAGTGGAAGGGCACTCCCACCGTGTTGCTCACTGCACGAGATATCACTGATACTAAAATGAAAGAGATATCCATGCAGGAAGAAACGGCATACCTGCGCAGGGAAAACGTCACACTGCGTTCCTCGATCAAAGACCGTTACCGGTTCGGTGATATCATAGGCAAAAGTGTAGCCATTCAGGAAGTGTACGAACGCAGCCTCAACGCGGCAGCGACAAATGCCAGTGTCATCATTTATGGAGAGTCAGGTACTGGTAAGGAACTTGTGGCTAAAGCCATACACCGTATTTCCAATCGTTCACAGAGTAACTTTGTTGCTGTTAACTGTGCCGCTATACCGGAAACCCTTGTTGAAAGCGAGTTTTTTGGATACAAAAAGGGCGCATTCACCGGTGCCAACACTGATAAAGAAGGGTATCTCGATAAAGCAAATGACGGTACGTTGTTTCTCGATGAGGTCGGGGAACTCGGGATGAACTTACAGGCAAAGCTGTTACGCGCGATAGAGGGCGGAGGCTACTTGCCTGTCGGCAGCAATATTGTCAAGCATTCCGATTTCAGGATTATTGCAGCAACAAACAAGAACCTGATAGAATATACCAAGAAGGGTCTCATGCGTGAGGACTTCTTTTACAGGATTCATATCATTCCCATAAATCTTCCGCCTTTGAGAAAGCGCAAGGATGACATACCATTACTTGTAGAGCATTTTATCAGGCTAAGCTCGCCGGGCAATAAAATTGTATCGGTTCCGGGCAATGTGTTGGAGGCGCTTCAGGAATATGATTGGCCCGGGAATGTTCGTGAATTGCATAATGTTATTCAACGTTATCTCATGGTGAATAAAATCGAATTTCTCGCACCTTTGAAAAAGCCACCCATGGAAATGAAGAATGATAATCAACCTCTTTTCGACGAAGCTCCTGAAGGCACAGTGAAATCTCCAATCATCAAAGAACTCAGCGACTATAAGGAGGATTCGGAAAAGGCTGCAATTTTGGAGGCTCTCAATCAGAATCGATGGAATAGGGGTAAAACAGCCGAGTTATTAAATATTTCCCGTAAAACTCTCCATCGGAAAATGCAACGCTTTGGCCTCCTTTAATTACAGGAGGCTTATAATCCATACTTGACATGTTTTCGAAAAGATGCAGGCCGCTTTAAGATTAATTTGCGATTGTCTAGAAATACAACATTCATTGCATGAAAATCGAAGTAAAAAAATTTATCGAATTAATAATTTCCACCCGGCAACCATGGCCGAGGTTCATTTCTATAGTGATATAGAGATGGCAAAGCGGTATAATATAAGAATATCAATAATTTTGATACTTTTATCCGTATATGGCATTTTTTGGGACACTCCTGACTAATTATTTCTCCATTATTTATTCTTACGGCAAGAGAATCTAAGCCAAAATAGTAAATAATAACGGTATATTAAATCATTTTTTGTTTGGCATTATCCTTGCTAGGCCATAATAGATATATGGCATTGTTGATAAAAAATGAAATACTTATAAATATTTTTTGAGTTTGAGAAAGGAGAGAACCATGAGAAAAAAGGTTACATTTCTCGGTGCGGGAAATGTTGGAGCGACTGCTGCCATGTATCTTGCCGAGTTGGACTTAGCGGATATAGTTCTAATTGATGTACTGGAAGATATGACAAAAGGCAAAGCATTGGACATGGCGGAGGCTTCACCTGTTCTAAGATTTAACTGTAGATTTACGAATGATTTTAACGATGTAAAAGGTTCAGACATTATTGTTGTTACTGCCGGCATCCCCAGAAAACCGGGTATGAGTCGGGATGATCTCCTCTTTACCAATCAGGATATTATCGGTTCTTTGATTAAAAAGGTTGCTCCTTTGGCGCCTGATGCCATCTTGATTATGGTGACTAATCCGCTCGATGCCATGTGCCATGTAGCTCATGAGGCGAGCGGATTCCCCAAGAACAGAATCATAGGCATGGCCGGCGTTCTGGATTCCTCCAGGTTTGCAGCATTCATTGCCATGGAATTGAATGTTTCAGTTGAAAATATTCAAGCCTTTGTCCTTGGCGGTCATGGAGATACTATGGTGCCGCTTCCCCGTTTTACCAGCGTGGCAGGCATTCCCGTAATGAGATTTATCAACAACGAAAGACTTAATGCAATAATAGAAAGAACCCGTAACGGTGGCGCGGAAATTACAAATCTGCTTAAAACCGGCAGCGCGTATTACGCTCCGGCCAGCGCAATCAGGGAGATGGCCGAGGCCATACTTAAAGATAAAAAGAAGATCATGCCCTGTTCCGCTTATCTTGAAGGTGAATATGGCTTCCAGAAATTGTTTGTTGGTGTTCCGGTAAAACTTGGTTCAAATGGAATTGAGCAAATCATTGAGGTAGAACTCACCGAAAGTGAAAAAGCAGAATTAAAGAAATCTGCAGATAGTGTTCAGTCTCTTGTGGCGGCCATGAAAGGTCGTTCATAAGTTTATTAAGATGAAGAGAGTAAGTCACACAAATCAAAGCGAGTTCACAAAAAGAAGTTTGTCGCACTGACTAAAAAAGCTATTTATGCATGCGGTAGTTGAAAGGGGGAACATGTAGTGAAAAGTATAAATCACGGTAAATTGGCGGCTGGTCTTCTTGACGGTCCCGCTGTAAGGATTGATAATCCGGTCAAGGTTCAGGATTTAACTTTTAGAGATGGACATCAGTCCATTTACGCCACTCGCGGCAGGACGGAAGATTTCATTCCGATTGCCGAGCAAATTGACAATATAGGGTTTTATTCCTTGGAAGTTTGGGGAGGGGCAACGTTTGACACCATGCATCGTTTTCTTGGTGAAGATCCCTGGGAACGCATCAGAACATTAAAAAAACACATAACGAAAACTCCTTTTTCCATGTTGCTCCGGGGGCAGAACCTGGTAGGTTATCGTAATTATCCTGACGATGTAGCGGAAGCCTTTGTGGACAGGGCGTGCGAAAATGGCATGGATATCTTCAGGGTATTTGATGCACTCAATGACTTCCGGAATTTTGAAACCGTCGTTCGAGTAATCAAAAGCAAAGGCAAGCACTTTCAGGGATCCATTTGCTATTCATTGACAGAGTCGCGTATGGGAGGCGCAGTCTACAATCTGGATTATTACGTAAAAAAGGCAAAAGAGCTGGAGAAAATGGGAGCAGATACCATTTGTATTAAAGACATGGCCGGTCTTATTGCTCCATATGATGCGTTTACACTGATTAAAGCTCTTAAAGAAGCGGTTAAGGTTCCCATTCATCTGCACAGTCATTTCACGTCGGGGATGGCCGATATGTCGCTACTTAAAGCAATTGAGGCTGGAGTGGATATTGTGGATACATGTCTTTCCACCTGGGCATATCGCACATCACATCCGGCAGTTGAACCTCTCGTGGCTACCTTGAAATATACAAACCGCGATACGGGACTTGATATAGAAAAACTTGCCAAGCTAAGTGAATATCTGGAAAAGATATCTCCAAAATACAATCATCTTCTTGACGAGCGCACATCCATTGTCGACATCAATGTTCTGCTCCATCAGACTCCGGGAGGCATGCTTTCCAACCTCGTCAACCAGCTCAAAGAAATGGATCATCTTGATAAGCTCGATGAAGTATTCCGACAGCTTCCCATTGTCCGTAAAGAACTGGGTCAAGTGCCGCTGGTTACTCCGAC
>DJVN01000217.1:8480-8809 GCA_002441205.1 Syntrophaceae bacterium UBA6255
AAAATGCTGACCGCGCAGGTCAAGGATCTCTGTTACGGCCTTTACGGCAAGACGGCAATTCCCATCGACTCCAAGGTACAGGAAAAAGCCTTAAAAGATTATCCGAAGGGCAACAAGCCTATTACCAAACGGCCGGCAGATGTATTGGAACCGGAGTTGGAGAAGGCGAAAAAAGAAACCGAAGGTCTGGCTAAAGACCTTGATGATGTGCTTATCTATGCACTCTACCCGATGACCGGGAAACGTTTCCTCAAGTGGAAATACGGCTTGGAAGAGATGCCTGAGGAGGTAAAGCCGATAACGCTGGAAAAAGTGAAAGCTCAGGATGA
>DJVN01000217.1:8848-9577 GCA_002441205.1 Syntrophaceae bacterium UBA6255
CCCGTACGTTCCGTGTGTTGGTCAATGGTAAGACTTTCGATGTGGATGTGGAACAGATTGGAGGACAACCTTTAATGGTTCAAGGTGCTTCTTCAATCGGAAAAAGAAACACGCTTCAACTCGGCAGGCAAGGGGGAGCCGTCAAAACTGTTCTGAGCACGATTCATTCAAAACGTGATCTTTCGAAAGAGAGGACAGCTACTGCCGCTGTAGAATCGAATGGCAACGACTCAAAAGAGACGCCGGTGAATACTCCCATGACAGGATCAGTAATCCGCTATGAGTTTAAGGAAGGAGATCCGGTTAAAGAGGGGGATGTCGTCGTGGTTCTGGAAGCCATGAAGATGGACAACTTTATCACCAGCCCCGCAACCGGTAAACTTCATAAGATCCTTATTAAAGAAGGTACATCGGTTAAAAAGGGCGAGACGCTTGCTTTGATATCATAAAATTATCTGGTGAAATTGGAAAGGGGCATAAGTCAATGGACGAAAAATATAAACAGAGGATAGACACGCTCAGGCAAGCCAAGCAAATCTCGCTTTTAGGCGGCGGTCAGGACAAGCTTGACAAAGTGCGTAAGCAGGGAAAACTTACTGCACGGGAGCGTGTAGAATACCTGCTGGACGAAGGAAGTTTTGTAGAACATAATCTTATCATCGGTTACAGGGAGAACATGCCTTATGATGGCCTTATCGCAGGCTACGGCGAAATCCACGGCCGGCCGGT
>DJVN01000141.1 GCA_002441205.1 Syntrophaceae bacterium UBA6255
AAGGTATGCTAGGTTACGATCAAGGGGTAAGATTCTATGCTGGAATCAAACAACATACAATTTGAGGCGTATCCTATGGTCTGGAGAAATCCAGTGCGCAGACCAGCATCTGCAAGCCTCGCCATAGGTGCGCCTCGTTTTTGGTTGGAGAAAATGGTTTGACTATTATACGCGCATCAAAAGAAAATGATGTTGTTGAATATGTTACAAATCAATTAATGGGATATTTCCATATAAAACATGAGGTTTGGGGGAAGCATGTTGTAAGTGGAAATAAGCGTATAGATATGATTGTTTATCCCAAAGAAATTCTCATTAACAACGAGTTTCCTAAAATTCCAATAGGGATAGAAATAAAAACAAATATCTTAGATGATGGTAACAAAAAACAAATTATCGAACTTTATCATCAAGCAATTACATATCGTCATACAAAATTTGAACTAAAAACAGGGAACCAATTTCTTCCTATGATTTTAATTTACCCACCAATGAGTAATTATCTAAAAAACGAAACACTAGACTTTAAAAAAGGTTTTGAACATATCGGAAGCAGACTTGCTGGGAAGTATTTTATCGGAGAGCTTCTATTATCAAATGACTGTGATTGTTATTTTAAGATACGACTCTGCGGCTCCGATTACTATAAATTCAATGGTTCTGGAAAACGATTTAACTTAAATTGGGGCTTTGAGAGATATGAAGAAGAAAAATTAATTATTCAGAAACAAAACCTAACAACAGAAGAATATAACAAGGCCATAAATAATTTATCGGAAAAACTAGGACTATGAAAAGGAAGTAAAATGGAAAAATCCTTTCTCAATGAAGCATTACGATATGCGGATATGGGACTATCTGTCATTCCCATTATCCCCGGACAGAAAAAACCAATGATAAAATGGCAGCAATATCAAACGCAAAGAGCGACAAAAGAGCAGATTACGGATTGGTGGACAAAAACGCCAAACGCTAATATCGGGATTGTAACCGGAGATGTGTCCGATGTTTTTGTTGTGGATATTGATACAGAAGAAGGACAGCAAAACCTTTTACAATATGGATTTGAAACCGTCTCCTGTCCCATAGTTCTAACGCCACGTGGGGGACAACACTTATATTTTAAAAATCCTACTAAAAAAATAACTATCGGTTCTGGTATAATACCAGGAACTGATTTTCGCGGTAACGGTGGGTATGTTGTTGCTCCACATTCTGTAAATGGCAATGGGGGGGGGTATGTTTGGCAGAAAAACTTTGATCGCCGTTCTTTATGCTTTTTGCCGGATGCCTACATTGAAAAAATTACCACCGCGAATCGCGCTTTTGCGGCCCCTCAAAGGGACGCATTAAATAATTATAGAACTAGCATTATAGGGGAAAATGAGTTTGTTAAAAACTCAATGTTAAATAATGTTAATAATGTTAATAATTGTTACATTTTCGAGAAGGGCAGAAGAGATGATAATTTGTTTCACATAGCTCACTGCCTTGCCAATACTGGAAATTCAGAGGATTATATCCGTCAAACCCTTGGTGCAATTGTCTTTTCGTGGGGTGAACGTGACGAAGCATGGGTAAATGCTAAGGTTCAGAGTGCGATTCAAAGAAAAGAAATAAAGGAAAGGAATATTTCACAGGAGGTTCGTGATTGGAGTTTGTTAAATGATGTTAATTTTTTGTTAAAAGATTGTTACAACGAGTTAAAACTTGTTAAAAAAGAAGAGATGCTAATTGCCAGAGTAACTCTTGGAAGAATGGTTGCTGACGGATTTCTTGAAAAAGATCAAAACATTAGGGGAAAATATTTAGTAAAAAAAGAACTACAAGAAAACATCATTGATCTATCAGCAGCAGACACTACAAGCCTGCCTATTAAATTACCGCTCGGAATTCATGAGCTTGTAAAAATCATGCCAAAAAATATAATCATCGTCGCCGGGGAGTCTAATTCGGGAAAAAGTGCGTTTCTTTTAAACACGGCAGCTAAAAATATGATTGATCACAAGGTTTTTTATTTTAGCTCAGAGATGGGGGGTGCAGAGCTAAAAGAACGTCTGCAAAACTTCAACGAGAGAATGCCTTTTAAAACGTGGGAACATTGCACATTTATTGAACGAGCAAATGATTTTGATATGGCGATAAGACCAAACGATATTAATATAATTGATTTTCTGGAGATACATGATGAATTTTACAAAATAGGCGGATTTATTAAGAAAATATTTGACAAATTAGATAAAGGTATAGCCCTCATTGCAATACAAAAAAACAAAGGACGAGATGAGGGACTTGGTGGAGCAAGGTCGATTGAGAAAGCAAGACTCTATTTATCAATGCGTCCGGGAGTTATTAAGATCGTAAAAGCAAAAAACTGGGTTTCTGGATTAATAAATCCAAACGGGATGGAAAAACAATTCAAACTAGCAAAGGGGATGATTTTTTCTGATGTTGCAGGCGAGGATGGCAAAAAGCTGGGATGGGTGAAAACCGATGATTAAAAACTTATATAAGGGGATGGTTCAGTTTAGAAAAAATCTATATATTGAATATGTCCGCGCATATACGGAAGAACAGGCGCGGATAGTGATAGCAAGGAGGATCGCCAAAAAACAGGGGGTTTTGCCGGTGGTGGTATTGTCGTGGATGAAGGAATTTCCAGACAATTTTGATATTAAAATTGAAATAGAATTTAAGGAGGTTGATGCTTAATGACCGACCCAGAGAACGCCGCGATTCTGCTTCTGGCTGAAGCGCTGAATAAATGAGGGGATCACGCCTGCCAGGTAGAGGCGGCGCTGATCGAAATGCACAGGCGATACGACAAGCTCCGGGCGCGGCTTGGCAAGCGCGACGCCAGCGACCTGTCGAACGTGAACTCATAGT
>DJVN01000256.1 GCA_002441205.1 Syntrophaceae bacterium UBA6255
TTTTAATAATTTGCAAGTCCCTTAGAAGTAACATATGGCGACATGTTGTTTAGACCGGCTTCGCCACTACTCCCTTCCAGTTCTCTGACAAAATCTACAATACTTTCTTCAACAGTGCGACGAACTAACCAGTTTCTGAAACTTTCATAAAGATAACAATTTTTAAACTCAAGAATAGTCGGTTTATAATCATTCGCTGTTTTACTGCCCATTAACAGTCTCAACATACCGCGCATATTTGTTTCAAACATCGGTCCACCAGTTTGCCGCATGTCATAAATCTGATCAATTGTATTATAGAGCTCATCAATAATAAAATCTCTCTGTTCAAGTGTACGCCATTGCAAAAGATTGAATCCAAGAGGCCTTTCCCGATCGAGCACATCGAACAGGATGACATCGTCAATTCTTGACTCTGGAATCTTACCTAAAATACCATCCACCATATCCCCGTGCGGATCAATAACCGCCAACCCCTGCCCGGAGCGCATATCTTGTAAGATCATCGATTCCATCATTGTGGATTTACCTGTACCGGTCTGGCCGAATAGACACATATGTCTCATACGGTCAGCTGCGGGAAGATAAACAGGTTGTGTTAGGCCGTTATGAATATTACGACACAATTTAATGCCTCCTGATTTTTCATCATCAAGGTTTGGTAGAAGCGATAGACTGGTTCGTGACCGACGCATCGGCAGTCCCGATATTTCATACATCGGCGGTGATGGTATGCGGAACGCGCATGATGCCTCAGTATCAGTAAAGCATGCTTTTTCCGGAAAATATTGGCTGTTTATTGCTCGATTTATACTTATTGGTGAAACAACAAAACCGCCAGACAAAGAGGATTTGTCATCCGTTATAAAAGCTTTCACTGTAATCGATTGCCCTACTATAACACCTAGAGAAACATCTATTTCGTGACCTGCCAGTAAAAAAACACCAACATCAAGTGCCGCGGTTGACAGCGAGTTAATTTGCTCAGAAAGCGCGCTTCTGAGAAGATTCGCCTGCTGTGTCAGACTGAGTTGATAGGATTTACCTGTATTCAGATACAACTCGCAAATCCGAATATTTTCTTCCATGAGCTTGCGTTTAGACACTGTATACTTTCCAGGTCTCAAACGGATGAGTAACATAATTGGATCGAGCTGCCCTAACATGACCGAAAGCAATCGTGACCAATCATCAAATGATGGTTTCCAACCGTAAGTATGTTTTACATAGGAGCCCTTTGTTTCTTTTTGGGAATTATTTACATTTACAAGTCCTGTAATTGTTTTTTTCTCGATAGGATCAGAGATTTGAATGTTTTCCGCGCGCCGACGAATATTGAGGGCATGCGTTTGTTTAAATGGGGATAATCGAAAGTTTAATACGTCAAAATCCATGATCGGTGAAAATTCTGCTTCACACATGTGTGCCATGAGCAAAGCGCGAAGTGTCAAATATTTTGCAACAGCTTGTTTCCTAGCCTGATCAATTTCTTTTGCCTTAGCCCGTAACACGATTGTGATTTGTATTCGCCCTTGGGCTCTGAAACGTAGATTCGGCAACGATGTAATAAGGAGCTCCAATGTAATATTCTGCTGCCATGATGAAAATGCCCTTATAAATGATTCCCGATTGACAATCATCCTTAGCTCGTTGATCAGAACCGTCGGCATGTCATCACCGGTCTGTGAGGATTTGTCTTCATAAAACAAATCGCCCTTGAGAATCGATTTCATATCCAGGCCCAATACGGCTTCCGCACCATTTTTGTCTTTATTGGTAATAACAGCGGGAAAGAATTCTTGTGTCATTAGTATATCCACGGGGTTAAAAAGGTATGTCCTCTTCTAAATGAAGGATCTGCTGAATTTCCTCCTCAGAAAACTCCATAGCCGCCAGTTCTTTCGCCATTGCTTTTTTTACTAACAAATTGATTTCCTGCTGACTTTGAAAGCATTTCATTGCGCCACATGCACTAATTTCTTTTTGATCTTCCTCTGCCAGGTTTGATTCACGTTCTTGCAAACCGCCTAATGTATTTTCCATAAATATCTTTTGTGTCATTTGTTACCCTTTATTCTTTTGCTGCTGCAAAAGAGAAACCAGCTTACAATATCTGGATTTTATTTTTTGTGCTTCATCTTGTGATTTTATGTGTCAGCCCCCCACTTTTTCTGAATTTTTGGTGAAGATATGGACTTGACTTTGCCGGGAATGAATAGAATATTGTAGAGCCCATCGTGATCATAGATGTACATGGCTCGGTCATTCCACTCAGGGTTGAGTTGTTTTGAATACCTAAACAAGCTTCCAATTAGTTCTTCTCTTTGGTCTTTGTCCAACATTGACCAAATTTCCTTATTCATGGTCATCAAATATTTAGGCTGATTTTTCTTTTGATAAATTAGATAACCAAAAATCACTGATTCAACAATTAACACAGTAATCAAGACGACAATTAAGAATTCCTTCAGCTTCCCTTTTGCCTTCTCCAGATTCATTTTACTCCCTTCCGCCCCCGCCGGATTGCCGGCAGGGGCGATTTGTGTTTGATGGTTTGTTATTCGTGTTAACGTTTACCCAACCGCTGATGACTATCTGCGACTACCTTTGAATGGACCAAGGATACCGCGGCCGACATTGTGCGAATGTGACTTTCCGCTGTGCTTGTCCGTATCGGTGACACCGGTTGCGCGCCCGTGCTTGTTGTAATGCCATGTCTCTGCGTAAGAACCTTTGTCATGTGTCACGTGTTTCGATCCGCACATACTGAGAGTTGTCTTTGCCATTTTCTCACCTCCTTTCTTTTTTTAAATTTCTTGTCTTTCGTTACATCAAGAGTCGTGCCATAGATTAATGACATGAATAATCAATAACTTAGAAAATTCGGCGTATGAATTGCTCATGGTATCAGCAAATACTTGTTATTCAGACTATTAAAAGTGTTACCCGAAATTACAACCAAGGCGTATTGGATGATATAAAATTCAATTATTCTCAAACAACGAGAGACAATAATAATTGATCATGGATTACTATTCAGGTGAGAAGCAATTATACAGACGGACGCGATGCGTACCATTGCACTCTTTCCGAGTTGAAATATTTTACTGTGAGCGAAAAAATGACATTTTCGGATAAACCCAGATTCCGCAACAGGGATTTGATTAGAAAAGTGAAAGAAAAGTGATGGTATTGGCCAATAAGACCCTATTGGAATCCGAGTAAGATTTTCTTACGGGATAAGCGATATATTTTGAGATCGGTTTTACGGATTAAGATATCACTCCATGGGGCGGAAATGACGTTGATGAAGAAGATACAGGAACACTGCGACATTGACGCAATGATTTCGGCATTAGACTTGCCGGCATCGGGATCTAATCATGGATATAAATCAGAGAAAATCATCAAAGACTTCTTCGTGAACGTGTGATGCGGAGCAAATCGTTTCATGCATACGGAATTCACCCGCCAGGCTGCTGTGATCCGGAAGATATTTGGATGGAGCCGGATATCCGGCCAAAATACCTATAAGCGTTTTTTCATCATTAAATTTACGCAGGAGAAAAACCAACAAATATTTATAATAATGTATCAATGGTTTTTCCAGAACTTACGATTTGACAATTATGCCTTGGACTTGGATTCATCGGTAGTGACCCACTACGGAGATCAAGAAGGGGCAAGGTTTGGTTACAATACGAAGAAGCCTGGGAGGAAATCTCATCATTCTTTAATGACGTCTATTACCGTTTGCCGGATGATCGCCAATGTCCGGTTGTGAAGCAGCAACGCACATTCAGCCGACAACTTGCGAAGGCACACTGAATAAACTGCAAGGCAAGTGGATTGGGTTGTTGCGAGGCGATGGCGGTTTTTACGGGGAAGAGATCATTTCCGGTATTTGGAAGAACGGGAAGAGGGGCAGATTTCCTATATTATAGCAGCACGTTTATATGAACCGATCCAGAAAGCGAGTAAAGCAGAATATCAAAGCAGCAGCGGTTTAAAAAAAGCACAGAATGGTCATTGTTCGGCAGAAGATTCAAGATCTTCCGAAAGTAACCGGCAAGCAGTTGCGGCTATTACAGGACAACGACATTTACAACCAGGACCGATACTATTGTTTCATCACTAACCTGAGTTGTGTGCCTTGGCGACTAGTGGACTATCTTAGATTTTGGCACTTAAAGTTGCAAATATGTTATGTGAAGTGTTGTTTTTATAATTGATTGTTAAGTCGTTTTGCTAATCACTTTATAAATCGACAGGTTATGTATGGTATGATTATTGCCTATATAATGCGATTGCTTAAATTGCGGGAAAGATGAATATATATGGAAATAAGGCTTAATAATATAACGTTTAGTTATAACTCTCTTGAAATAATAAAAGATATCACTCATGTTTTTGAAAGTGGTAAGCTTCATTCTATAGTCGGGGAATCTGGTTGCGGAAAATCTACTCTTCTAAGGTTAATTTCAAGCCTTATTTCCCCTAGCACAGGCAATATTTCAATTGACGGTAAGAAGCCGGCTGAACTGGTCAGTAAGAATGAAATTGCTTTCATGTTTCAGGATCCCACGCTTTTCGAAAACAGAACAGTCAAAGAAAATATCGAATTGCCATTTCTGATTACCGGTAAGAGAATAGACGAAAGTAATATACGTGACCTTTTGGATATAGTAGGGCTGGGTAATTTTCTGAATTATTATCCTCATGAGTTGTCAGGTGGTATGCGTTCACGCGTAGCTTTAGCAAGGATTTTTTCGTTTAATCCAAAGATCTTACTTATGGATGAGCCTTTCTCTTCTATTGATGAAATTAAGAGAGCTGAACTAATCAGAGAGCTAGAAATAATTAAACAGACGAGAAAAGTTACAATTTTATACGTAACTCACGATATTGCAGAAGCAGTATATCTTTCAGATCAAGTTTTAGTCATGAGCAAAGCGCCAGCAAAAATATATAAGATGTATGAAATTCCTTTTCAACATCCCAGATCTATTGATCTCTTTAATAGTATAGAGTTGATGAATTTAGCGAAAGATATAAAACAAACAATTAATAATTTGGCAAAAATTAAATGAACAACAAGAAGAATAATTTGAAAGTTAACATTATTGTGTGGTGTATTCTCCTGATGGTGATAATTATTCTTTGGGAGTTTTGGTATGACAATTCGGAAAGCGTCAGATATTTGATTTCTGGTCCCAGCTCTATCTTTGACTATTTTGTTCAGAATAAATCCGGCTTGGCTGTTGATTTTGCAGTAACGTTAACAGAAAGTATTGTTGGATTATTGCTTGCAATATCGGCCTGCTTGATAATTACTTTAATATTTTGTTTTATTCCTTTTCTTATACAGTTTATCTATCCGGGATTAGTGGTTACACAAGTTATTCCGTTGGTTGCTCTGGCACCATTGGTAATACTAATTTTTGGTCCATCAATTTCTGGAAAGATTGCCATGTCTGTAATTATGTGTTTTTTCCCTGTGCTCGTTAATACTATAACAGGCATTAAGTCTATTCCTCAGCACATAATTGATCTAATGTATATGTATTCCGCATCCCGCTGGAAAATGATACGATATGTATACTTTCCTCTTTCTACCCAACACATTATGGCTGGCATAAAGATATCTGCGACCTTGAGCGTTATCGGTGCCATAATTGCTGAATTTAATGGTGCAGACAGTGGGCTTGGGAGAAACATATTTATTGCGGCAAAGAGACTAGAACCAGAGCTTATGATGAGTTCTTTATTTCTATCCGGGATTATGGGAGGTTTGCTATATTTTTCTGTTGTCTTGATTGAGAAGAAAATTGGACACTGGTATTTGCACAAAAGTGATAAACTTGATAATAAAACTTAAAGGAGGAATGTTATGAAAAAAGTAAATTGGTTACTTTTGATTTGCTTCACGCTTTGTGCTTTTGTGATGTCTTGTAAAAACGCAGAACAACCTAAGATGGAAACAGTCACGCTCAGGCAGGAGTGGTTCCCGTATGTAGGTTATGTAGGTGAAGTAGTTGCCGCAGATTTGTTTGCAAAAGACGAAGGCATTGCACTGAAAGTAGTAGCAGGGGCTGAAGATATAGATCCCATAAAGATGGTGTTGTCAGGCAGTGAAACTTTTGGCGTTGTTAGCGCAGATAGAATTATAATGGCACGTGCTAAAGGTGCAGACGTCGTAGCAATCGGCGTAATCAATCTTAAATCATCTACATGTTTCTTGACAAAAGCAGAATCTAATATCACAAGCCCTCAGGATTTCTTAGGGAAAAAAGTGGGTATTTTGACAGGGACAAATACGGAATATGTTTACAAATTGTTAATGAAAAAAATGGGGGTGGATCGTAAAAAAATTAAGGAAATGGAGATTCCTTTTGATCTGGGCACATTCGTGCTGGGACAATATGATGTTAGGCCAGCTTTCATCTATGATGAGCCAATTAGCTTGGACGAAAAGAACATTAAATACAATATAATCGATCCGACAAAATATGGGATCTCTTTTATTGGCACCGTCTATTTCACTACGGGAAAAACATTGAAAGAAAAACCAGAAGTGGTTCAAAAATTCATCAATGCATTAATAAAAGGATGGGATTATAGTTTAAAAAATGATGATAAAGCAATGAATAGCCTCGCAAGTTACGACAGCAAACTGAGAAAAGAAAGAGAGCTAAATGCACTGAGAAAGGGAAAAGAATACTACGCCGGAAAAAATGGCAAAATTCTTTTTTCTGATAGAGAAGATTGGGAAAGACAGATTAACTATTTAGTTGAATTGGACGTATTGAAAAAAGATCAAAGCGTCAAAGTGGATGATGTATTTACTAATAAATTTGTTGAAGCCTACTATTCGAAGAAATAGGAAATTGTGCGCATGTTATCATTAGAGAACTTCAAATCAATTAATATTGAAAACTGGTCGCATAATGCGCGATTCTGGATTGAACATGTGAATGAGGAAGAAAATAGGGCAAGACTATTGTATGATATTTTTACAGATAAGATTAACAAAATAGTTTTCATTAACGATAGCACTCGAAAGAATAAAGAGACCTTGATTGTGGACATGGGGTGTGGTGAGGGAAGCTTTATCAGAAAATGTGTCGAAAAGAATGTTAACTCAAAGTATATTGGGGTTGATATTTGTGAACCATTTATTAAATGGGCACAGGAGAGGGATAGCCGCAATACATATTTGATTGGGGATATAGAAAAAGAAGTCCCAATAGATAATGGCGTTGCTGATGTGGTCGTATCATTACTGTCTCTCATAGAGGTTGTGGATTTGAGCAAAGCCATAAGTGAGATGGTTCGGATTGTTTCAAAAGACGGACATGTACTAATATGCATACTTCATCCACTTTTTGATATCATTAGGCTTCACGATAATGCACATGAGAAAGCACAACTTACAGAAAAGTATTTGTCTTCTGTGGTAGTTCCAATCAAGAAAAAAATAAAGATTAAGGATAAAACTTTTAACAGACATTATTTCAGAATACATCACAACCTAAACAAGTATTTTGAAATATTCGATAAGCATAAGTTGATAGTAAAGGAATACAATGAGTTCCATTTGCTGGCCGATTTAGACGAGAAGATAGTGAAACCTGTGTTTATTTTTATGCACCTGACCAGATAAGGGATCGATATTGAGAATCACAATACTTGGTAGTAGTGATAAAAACTTCTCCAAAAAATATTCAGAGTTAGCTTATAATTTAGGAAAGGAATTAGCCTCATTGCGACATGTTATCGTGACTGGGGGTTATGATGGAATAATGAAAGATGTTTGCCGAGGAGCTGGAAGCTATGGGCAGGCGAAGATTGAAGGTGTTATATCTCCTGAGTTTTCAAATCTGGATCACAATAAATATATAACAAAGAAAGTTGAGAAACCTAATATAAGTTCACGATTATATTATATGATAAACAAATCAAGAGTTCTTATTACTTTTCCTGGTTCTGTTGGAACCATAGCAGAACTTTGGATGAGCATTTATTGTAACAATGTAAGTTCTAGAAAAATGAAAATATTTGTCCATACTGATTTAAAAAATGAATTAAATAGAAGTCTTGCGAACTTAGCCTTGTATGGTGATTATAATATCAATATAAACTTTTTTACTACAGTTGATGAAGTAGTCGAGAAACTATGACAAATAATAATCCAATCAGTAGGTCTATTTCTGGTATTTTGGGAATTGAGACTATCGGGAGTGAATACTCTGCTGCAGATCCCTATCATGGGTTGGGTTTTAGCATAGTGCATAAGATAATAACAAATGCGCAACTTAAACCAATTATCATAGATATGACTGTCCAAGCAAAGAAAAAATGGACAGCTATGGGTTTTGGTGAGACTGATGATGAAGCGAAAAATCATCTTATCAAATATATATCTTCCGTAAGAGAAATCATTGAAGCACGACGGTCTATATTACTTCATCCTGAGTTTGAAGCCGCTGGAGATACTATCTTATGTAAAACTGCTACAGTTTTGAATAAAAACATATCTGAACAAAAAATAGATTCTCATTTAATTACTCTGGGTAAAGGTATGACTCTGTTACAATATATAAAAGATATATTCCCAGATAATACCAGTGAAAAGTACAATGCTGATACGAAGTATTCTCCCCAGCAAAATGCATTATACTTATATTCTTTATTCTGTGGATTGGTAGGGAGTAATAACTACATATTTATATCGGTTCCTGTCACAAGACGATCTATTGATTCGAAAAAAGAGTTTAAAAGAGAATTAATTGGTGGAGTTTTCTTGGTCTTGCAAAATAATGGTAACAGGCTTGTGATAGAGACGGTGGACAATCTTGCTTTAAAAATTATTACATCATTTCACAAAGGTCTTATTGATTGGCAGGAAAACAGAAATTCAATTTACGATATTGATATTAGCACATGGCTCAAGATTCGCAATATTGGCAATTGCTATTTGGAAACGAATAATCCTCACCATTGGCCTTTCGGCGGAAGTGCCGACAATACAGAAAAAGAGATACATAAAACTGCAGTTGCTGAGGTAAAAAACAATATTGTTCAATATGTTAATGATATAGATACGCATCCCTCATACGAATGGGAAAGCTGGGAAAAACCACCAATAAGAGCACTGGTACAAATAGATTCTCTTGCCAATGACCTCTCTAACTTTTTCGCTCTACTTGAAAATTCCTTATCATCAAAATTTAAATTTAAAGTTGTATTTAATGGAATAGCTAATTCCTCATTACATTATGACACATTGTGGTTCAATGCGATAGCTCTTGGTAAAGCAATCTTTTATCTTTGCGAAGGATTTCAACAATTAAAAGATGAAGATAAAAAGAACCTTGCCACCCAAACGAAAGTTGTTGTTGAGTGGGGTATGGTTTGCTTGGAAAATAATAATTATCTATATTTGAAATTATATGAATGGTTAGATATCAGTACTGGGCGCATCAATGTACAATACGTAAAAGATTGTTGGAAAAAATCCCAACATTCTCTTGTGTCGGCGTTTCCGCTTCTTCAGAATTCTGGAGTTAATAATATGATTTATAGCGGATATGACTATTTACAGAAAACTTATAAATCTCAAGAAATATCATTGGTCTCTGGAGAATATAACTCAAAAGACATAGAAATAGGTTCATATAAAAAAAGTCCTCCATTTCTCTTCTTGGGGATAGAAGCGGGAAGAGAGAAACTTTATGTAAATGCGGTAACAGACAATGCCGACAAATCATCTGTTGATATCCTAAACCTTTTCAAGAGGGAATATGATGAAGATAATTGTTATTAGACAAGATTGGATGAAGAAACCTGACATTATATTAGATGATATTTGCGTCAAATGTCTAACTCACGCTAAAATATTATCTAATAAAGCTACTTGGGAAAAAGGTGCGACTTTCGATATTGGCGAATTCGATATAATTTTCTTGCATATTAATAATGACGAGGCACAACGATTCTTTTATGAATTTAAAAGCGAAGTTGAAAGAAAAGTAATATTTTTTTCTACTATAGATCATTGTACATATGAGTGGTGTAGGAATTACCCATTTTTAGGTGGAATGGGGGGGTGGCCTGATTTTCAGAAATTAAATTGGCACATGATTTCTCCGGATCTCGATATGGCAGCAGTGATCTCAAAATTAAGATACTCAGCGCCTGTTAACCTCATCGCTCTTTACTTGCTTTCAATAGGCTTTGTGGCAGGTTCTGATAGGTTTGGTTCGCTTGACAATAAGAAGCATTGGTGGAGGTTTGTTCAAGATACCGATTTCGATGCAGAAATAAATAAAATCAAACTGGATAAAGCTGATATACGGAGTGGATTGAAGCATCTAATTAAAGATCTAAAAAATGAGTTGAAGCAGGAGACAATGGATTTGCCCAAAATTGTAACTCCTCTTATAGAAAAGCTTTCGGAGATCGAACAAAACGGGGGATTTATTTAACTTGCACAGCGACGAATGGTCACAATATAGAAGTTACCTGAATCACACAGAGCTGAGCAATAATTTCAGGTGGGCGTTAGACCCTGATCGCGCTGGCTATGCTGAAGCTGCAATAAAGGGCAAAAGTAAAGAACCTTTTACAGATATAGATGAACAAAATGATTTCGATGAAACAAAAAAAAGAATCAATGGTTGGCCTGACCTTAGAATCAAAATATTGGATCATGCACGGAAGGTTAATGCCAATTTCAATCCTTATTCACTAGGATTTTCAATACTACATTCCTATTTGTCTAGCGCCGATATTATATGGCTTCAAAAAATTGTACGGGAAGATATGATTATCAGATTCAGGCTTGATCAGTGGAACAATGATGTAGCACAATCAATTGCACAAATTGATAACGAGCTAATAAATATCAAAGAAGGTAAGTCGACGATTAAGGCGTTACGAACTGCGACTGATAATTGTATGAATATCTTCTCAGGGAGAGGTTATTTTAATTATGGCCATAGCATCTAAAATATCATTATGGGATGAATATGCTGAAGATCACTGGATGAGAAACTTTGGGCGAACTCAAATCATCATTATAGATGACCAGTGGTACTCTGATTCAACCTTTGGCGTGCCTTCAAAAAGAAGAAAAGAGCTTGAGAAGAAGCTTAATGTCACATTCCATTTTTTTGATCCTCCATCTGACCAAAAATGGAATGAAAAATGGTTTTTAGAAGAACTCGCAAAGGTCAAGAGCGTCTGTAAAGAACCAGCTGTAATATTACTAGATTTGATGTTTGGAGATCAAAAGACACCTGATAATGGTTCCGGAAAAAAGTTTCTCCGAATCCTTTCAGAAGACGATCGACTTTCAAACACACCTGTTCTGATAATTACAGCAGGGCGTGAAGATGCGAATCTTTTAAATCGGCTGAAATCAGAAGGAGGATCTCTTCAAGCGTTTCTTGAAAAATATAATCCACCGGATGAACCTTTTTCTGACCGTCTTGAAGCACGATTGTTGGAATTTGCGATCTTGTCTGATCCTAGCATCCATGCCTACTCATTCAATATGAGAAAGATAGCCCAGGAACTAAGGAAGATTGTGATAGATCCTGATATGGTAGAAGAAATTAAAGGGGAGAAAATTCGAAAATCAGTCCTGTTTGTCGGTACCTCAGGTGATGGAAAAAACTTCTTGGCAGAATACCTGCAAAGAATATCAGACAGGAACGACGGACCATTTGAATTAATGAGCTTTTCGGATGTTTCCGACCCAAGTCATGCTGAACCAATGCTTTTCGGCTCTCTTCCATATGCAAATGCGCCGCAGGGTAGAGTTAGATTAAATTCAAGAAACGGACAGCGAAATCCCAATGGTGATCTCGTTTTGTCGATAGTCGGAATGGTAACAAATGCAGACAATGGGACTTTATTAATTGATGAGCTTGGTAATTCACCTATTGAGATGCAGACAAAAATATTACGATTTCTTGATAAGCGCGAGATATCGCCAGTTTTTCATAGTGAATATATTCCCAGAGATAGACCTTACAATATTTGGATTTTGATGACAGTTCAGCCTTTGCATAAAGTAAAGCTTAAAGATTTAGATCGCAGGATGAATAAAATGATTATGATTACGGTTCCTTCATTAAGAGAGCGTAATAAAGATGTTATCCCAATGGCTGTCTATACCTTGGACCCTACCCTAAAGAATGATCCTAAGTATTTTTTTACGGAGGATGCATTGGCATGGTTGGAGCAGAAGACATCAGTCCTAACGGCAGGAAATCTGACCGCTATGATTTCAAAGCTTGTGCTTGAGTCATCAAAATATCCGTATAACGCTACAGAACTTGAACGCGCTTATAAGCGTCTAGATGGTATAACTGATGATTCATCATTAACTACATCAATTGATTACGAAAATGTGTCGATAGAATCGAAAAATGCCATTGTCGATACATTTCATGAAGGCATGCTAAGCGATTTACATCGGAATACTGTCAAATATGCTTTTTGGGCATTAGAAAAAAACAAATGGAATAACAAGCCGCAATATCCGAAAACTTGGCATACGATCAGTGGCGATTATATTAAAAGCAGTTCGCAATGTCAGAGAAACATTGGCAATATTATTTTTCAGATTTCTGATGAAGAACTTGTTACTCTCATGAAACAATCGGAGATTTTTAAAGAAGCTGTATTTACTTGTGGAACAAAGGTTCTCAGTGCAAAGAAACGGTTACCGTTGATTATGAAACTGTTGAATAACAAAGAGAAATGATTCTGTGAGAAAGGTAACGCAATGTTATGCCTGAAAATGGCTCGCCTATTTATGCTGTCATTAAAAATATAATAGAACATTTTCAAATTTCAAATAATACTATTCTATACTCCTATAAGTGTCCCCTTCATTTCGATTTTCTTTGGAATCTCATGGGGACACTGCCATTGAATCCAGAGAATATATCAAAAACATTTGTTATAGTTTGGGATGGTATGCCCGCAAGAAATAGCCAGGACGATTTTGCTAACACAAGTAAATACCTGACGCCGATTGATTGGGCTATAGGGCTTTCTCTGTCTGTTCAGATGGCAATTACAAATCATAATGAAGCACAGCATGAGTATCCTGATCTGAAAATACTAATATTTACGCCAGAACCACAAATTACATTAAACACTGATGCCATAAGACTCGTAGAACAATTCCCAAGGAGGGATATTAAATATCTGCCATGGGTTCGAATATTTTCTCCGGGGCACAAAGACAAAGTAAATAATATAGATGCTTTTTTCAATACCCTAATTGATACTGATAATTTAATTCCCTCAATGAATAAATCTTTTAATGTTAATGAGGGAAAACCTGACCTTGATATTCTAAAAAATATTTGGGCATCTATTCTAACAAGGCCATCCGAACTAGGTGATCATCATGCATTAGCAAATATAGTAGGACCTATACTCTTACGCAAAAAGTCTGAACCCGATAGAAATGATTCACACGTTACAGCCCTTTTACATTTGATGAAGGCGACTGGGTTATTACCTACAAATGAAAGTAAAACAGGCTTACTAACAAGTAATAATCCATGGATAAATTGGAAGATGCCCTTTGGGAGCGACTATATAAAACATTTGATGCAAGAAAAAGCAAAGCTAAGCTGTATTCTTATAGATGATCAGATTAAAAATGGATGGGATAAAATACTTCGTATGGCATTAGGTGCCGATAGGAATGATAATATCTTAGTTAAGTCTTTCGATACAGCTGAATATATTATCCAGAAAATAGAAAGAATTTTTAATACAGATCAAATAGATCATAGATTTAATCTTTCTTTCGCTGATACAAGCAATGAACCTGAAGTGTTATTTCTTGATCTCAGGCTTTTTTCGGGCGTAGGTGTTGATAAAGAAGTGGAATATTTTAAAAGGCTTATTCCATTAGCTAAGATGTATGCAGAAGACGGAATAAAAAAATTTCCATGGAAAGGTTTTAAGAAGAAAGAAATCGAGCAGGTGGAGAAATGGATAAAACCGGAGAACAGGAAACGTGAAAGCAATGATTATATAACAGCCTTAACATTTCTGCCTCGCATACTGGCTTTGACTGATCTTTCCTTGCCTATAATTATTTTCTCTTCAACCGGCAGACGTGACATAACTGAAAAGTTTAAAGAGTATGAGAATATAATTACTGTTTTTGACAAACCGAAATTTACAGTCGATGTACCTTTTGATATTGCCAAGCAGACAAAAGTAAAATTTCAAGAGGCAATGAAGAAGGCACTTGAAATTCTTCAAGGTCGTGAGATTTGCAGAAAAGTACAACAACTTAGCGTTATGGCACATAATTCTGATAATTTAGTTCCGGATGGATTGAATATTCCTCCTGTCAAACATATAGAAATCTATATTGATGAAACTGGTAACTTTGGGCAAAACACATTTAGTATTGGAGGAATCATCATAGCATATCCTGAATATGATGATGTTTTTAAACTAGATAAAGACTTAAAGAACAGCGGTTTATACTGGTACTCATCCGATCAGAATGATACGATGCATTTGTCTAAAAGACCCAATATGCAAAACGAACTATTTCAAGGGAAATGTGCAAATATAGATTGGACGTATGAAGATGCCGCAAATATCATTGCGAGAGAATGTAGGGATAAGAAACGTACAGATAAAAAGTGCTTTGTAAGTGCGGTTTGTATCGATGACATTTTAGGATCATATAATAATCCATATATTCGACATTTTCCCCTTAAAGATATGTCTAAGGATGGAAGGTATGTGAGAGTTCTATCTTTGATTCTTGAATTAGTATTATTTGAGATTATTCCTAAATGGACTAATAATAATATAACAGTTTCGATATTTCCATGTACACGAATTACACCAGTAGAATTAGAACATAACCAAACTCTATCACATAGCGAAGATCCTAGCGATTATTTTGGATTTGGAAAGGCACATACCGAGTTTGGAAAACCTCAATATTATTACACTATAAGTACTGATTCAATAGTTTCATTTGTTGCAAATGTCATAAATTCAAGGCAGGATTTGCCTGCGAATATAACAATTCACCATTCAAGAGGTGTGAGTCTTACCTACGGAATTCCCACTGCGCAAGGGAATATTCAGCGATGGGATAAAATACGTGTACAAAATTATTTTTCAGATATTGTTATAGGCAAC
Source organism: Syntrophaceae bacterium UBA6255 (assembly GCA_002441205.1). GTDB lineage: Bacteria > Desulfobacterota > Syntrophia > Syntrophales > Smithellaceae > Smithella. The sequence continues at coordinate 15,205 of DJVN01000256.1, forward strand.
AAGGCTCTTTTCGAAAAGCAATTCGATGTTGGATTTAATACGAAAGCAGATGCAAATTTATATACCCTTTTTGAAGCTCAGCATGAATTGCTCAATGACAATCTTCCCGCAGCACTTGAGCTAATATGTTCATGTAAATATGTTGAGGATGAGATGGATAAAGTTCATGCGCACATTACAAAAAAAATTGCGCAATCAATTGATACGATTTCAGGCTCAAATTATATGCGTATTTGTAAAATGAATGCACTTGAAGAGGACGATTTTATGACTGAATCAGACAGGCAAACCATTACAATAAAAACAGCAAATATAGTTGATAAGAAAATTAAATTTGTCTGCATCGATGAATCTGATAAGCAAATATTAATAGGGAGTAAGCAAACACAAAAACTAGGGCCTGACGCATTGAAGCTAAGAGAAGGAGACGTAATAGAGGCTACCATTGTGGCCGAAGGTGACATACTTTATGGAAGAAATCTTAAAATTATTTAAAAAAGTGACTTTTTTATAATAAGAAGGATTAATTTACATACATTTGATCAGAAATAACTGTACGCAAGGCAAAGAGATGGCGAAGTGATGAATAAGAAAAGAATTCCCAAATTATTGCAGATAGCTCAACTAGGTCATACAATTCTTAGACAAAAGGCTAGAACCGTTAAGAATATAGATGATCCGAGTATCCAAAATCTCATTGATGATCTATTGGTAACGGTTAATGATATAGACGGTATGGGGTTGGCAGCACCTCAGGTATATGAATAATACAGGATATTTATTATAGCTTCACGTCTGATATCCTGATGCTCCCGATATGGAACCAACTGCCATTATTAATCCCAAGATCATTTCGCATTCAGAAGATATAGAATGCGAGTGGGAAAACTGTCTCAGCGTATCTGGTCTGAGTGGATTAGTTCCTCGTGGCAAGTCTGTAACTGTAAAATATACAACGCGGGAAGGAAAATCAGTCAAAGCGAAATTCAATGGCTTCGTTGCGCGGATTTTCCAGCATGAGTGTGATCATCTTGATGGTTTGGTATATCTCGATCGTATCAAAAGCACAAAGGACATTATAACCGACAAAGAATTTCTGCGGTTAATAGCAAAAAAGTAATTTGATACGCGCTCGATCTAGATAATATGCAACTTTAAGTATCATTTCTGATATAATCAAAAATATTAGTTATCCGTACATCATTAGTCTATCCGCTATCCACATCAACACGTAATTTCCTGAAACAAGCTAGCGCTACTATCAAGAATAAAAGTCTATTCAACTATTGCCTATCCTGAATGTTCTGCGCAAATCATTACAGTATGAGGAATTTGATGGTTTACATTTTCAATGGCACGGATGCTGCAATTATTAAAAAACGAAAAAGGAAGTAAACGCTGAGTAGCTGTCGGGAGTAGCGACAGGAAAGATCATTAACCCCACAGTCTGCCTCTTGCCAGACAAGGGGCAGACAGAAAGGACAAAAAGATTATGTTGAATAAAACAGGAATGATTATGTTGTTAGTTGTAACATTGTGCTTCTCTGGTGCCGCGATCGCTCAGGATACTTTCAATGATGTGAAGGGTAATGATGAAGCAAAAAAGACATCCGTAACTGTTCCCGTTGTTAAAAAACAGCAGGTCGTCCAAGCGCAGACTAACAAAGGAAGTCATGCATTAGTTACAGCCCTTACCCACGACAAGGACAGACGGGTTCGGAGAAATGCTGCGCAGTCTTTGGCTGCTATGCACGTAAAGAATCCAACGGTTGTTAAGGCTCTGATACGGCATCTGAATGATGCAGATCCTGTCGTCAGGAAAGCGGTGTCTGATGGATTAAAGAAAATCGGTCCTCAGGCTATTCAGCCATTGACGGTTGTATTGAAGAAACACAAAAACCCTATTGTCAGAAGACAGGCTGCAATTTTGATTGGAGAAATATCCCGAGCTAAGCAACCTGTCAGTGTAACACATAAGAGCCCTCAGAAAAGTGTCGCAAACGGAAACTTCGCCGGAGAAGTCGCGAAGGTACACAAGAAGACAGCTGGAAGCATTGACTGATTTACGATGGATTTTGAGGAGGTAAAATCGCGCGGAAACGCTAAGATGGAGTGCGCTGGTTTTTAATGATGGCGCGAAAGACAAACTGCTCATGGCCTGTCTTTTGCAGACGCAAAAGACAGGCAAAAGGGAGATTCGATGGAAGCAACTAATATTAACAAGCAAAATATATTTTTCATAATTACTTTATTTGTGCTGATCGCCGCTACTATCTTCCCTCTTATTGCAGATGCATCAACAAAGGAACCGGAAGAAATGGATGATGCCGCGACGGTTCAGATGTTGCCTGCCAATCAGTCGGACAAGAAAAAGCAGCATACTGATCCTTTTACGATGGCGATTATCGGGCTTTCTTTCGGCTGCATGATGGTAGCCTCTTCAATACATTGGAATATTTATACACGCAAAGAAATTGAATCGCAGATTTTAAATCTTGCGTTTCTCCTTGATAGTACCTGCTCCGTTGAATGCCACATCAATGGTTGCACTGATAATGACCCAATGATGAGTGAGGTAGAAGAAATCAAAAAGAAGAGAGATGAGAATATCAAGAAGTACGAGTCTGATGAAAATAATGCTCTCAGGAGTATTTCAGAAATTGAAAATGAATTTATGAGGATCTGGGGTTAATATGAAAACAGCGATAAAGACATTTTTAAAGATGATTAGCCGTTATCGGCAAAAAAGGCGCTTGGAGAAGCTGGTTCGGCAGTTACCGGCCGATATGCAGTCTGATGTATTGCACAAACTCCTTTGTATTATCGATATACCAGACCGCATCAGAAAGATTACGCTGACGCGGGAAATATTCGCACCCTATAAAGATAGGTTGGAACCGCATTTTGCAGAGAAGATCAAAGAGTGTATTGAAGATTCAACAGCCATGCTTGAAAGAGTTCAGTCCAATGTCATTGCGCCAAATATCCCTATGACGCACATCGTTATTAACCACACTATACTGGATCAGAAAGTTAAAGCGAAACTGACATTAGACGCGCTTGAAGAAGAAGTTGCTGCAATTCCCAGGTCAAACAAGCTCCTTCTTGTGTCAGCTTGTTTTGGAATTCTGGTATCAGGACTCGCAAACTTCATGACGTTCAGCAAGATATTGGGGAATGACTGGATAGGGGGAAACGAACTTCTTTCTACAATCGCTAACTTTTTATTCTCGCTGTTACTTCTTATATTCGAGGCCATTGGCTTTTATATCCTGTTTCACTATATGCCTCGAAAAGCCGGTCACGGATTTGCACGCATTATTGGAATCATTGGGGCACTACTTTTAATCGTCAGTGTGTGTGTGATCATTATTTCCAGAGGTGAAATTGGCTCAAATGCTGCATCAACAATACAGGATATTGGGACGGTTGAATAATAATATGAACCAGATCGAATATGTAAATAAACAAGAATTAAATAATGAAGATGATCTTTACGAAATCACGCGTAATGAAATCCTCTGTAGGGACATCATGAAAAAGCTGAGACCTATTGTCGAAGAGTACGCGTCTGCTGTGCGACAATTTATTCATACTTCTATGATTCGAGGATTCGACCGCAGCATGATCGAACATAGCGTTATCGTCTTTTTAACCGAGATCAACAGTCTGATTGCCATGGTTGATGAGTATTATGAGTATTTAAAAGCGTCGCGGAGTCCTGAGGCCAGGCATATTGAGACTGAAATGAAAGCAGTTAAGGCATCCATAGGTGTGATCATCAAAACCGTTGAAAAGGTCATATTAGAGGAACCGGTTATTGACAGACAGTTATTTTTCAACTGATGGAGAATGGAAGAATGAAGAAATTTGTTACGATTGGTATCATTATCGCTATTCTGATTAACAGTGCAGCGGCTTATGCGGAAACATTTACGATTGCCCTTTTTGATTTGAGCGGCAGTGTTTTGACCGATAGCACTGGCAGTGACAGCAAGGAATCTCCTTTCAGCAGAAACATGGCCGAACTCAAAAATGAGATCAATAAGCTCGGCAAGAATGATACCATTATTGTTATCGGATTTGGCAGAAAATCCAGTGTGACCCTTCTCAAAGCGACAATGCCCAGGCAAAGCGGCGCTGGTAATCAGAACTTGATCCTGACACGTAAAGCGGCTTTCAAGAAGTTTGAAGAGAATTTGGCCAGCCGGAGCAAATCAATTGATGGCACCAGGACGGACGTTATTGGTAGTCTCTTGAGGGTCTCAAGATTTATTGAGGAGTCCAATTTACCGGAAGGTACGCAGAGACGAATTATAATTTTCAGCGACATGGTAGATAACGAGACTCTTGGTATGAGCTTTAAAAGGATCAGTAAAAATAGCAAATGCGTTACCGAAAGTATCGAAAAGAGAAACCTCGAATATCCGAATTTGAAAGGTGTCGATGTAATTATCTACAGTGCCTTCTCGGATGTCAAAGGTGTGAGTACCGTGGATACTGAACTGGCAATAAAAAATCTAAAAGCGTTTTGGATAGGGTATTTTTCAAAATGCGGCAGTGCCGTTAAACTTTACAAAACAAATTACTAAGGAGGAGCATGTCACATATCAGCGGAACAATAATTCTTATCGCATTATTATTCGGTATCTGCGGATTTGCCATTGTATTTTTTCTGAAGCGCAGTATCGGTTTCTTCCTCCTGGCAGCACTCCTTTATGCGGCGTTTAAAGGATTTGAAAAGATGAGCTATCAGCCCGACTGGTCCAGTTTCGATAAATTAATCTCTCTTCTACAGCAAATGGCAAAGACTTTGCTTATCATGTTTAACAATATGGTCGCAACAGCCGGTGTCTTTTCAATAGCTTTTTTTCTAACGGGCGGCGTGCTGGGATTGATTATAGGCGGAAGGAGATGAAATGGATCAGATTGTTCTGGTAGGGCTAGGAATAATGTTCATGGTCTTTAGCGTTCTTGCCCTGTGATGTTGGTGGCAGGTGAGTTGGAATTGCTAAACTGGAGGTAGTGAAATGGATCAAGTTGTTTTCGTCGGCATAGGATCAGCGCTGGCAGTCTTTCAGATTCTCTCTCCCGTAACGTTAGTGGAGAGAGTCACAAAACTGCTTGAAAAGATCGGGACGGTATCTGCAACGGCTTATGTACGTGAACCCGTCAAGGGGACTCAGAAGGTGAGGAATTACTATGTCCGTGGCGTTAAATAAAATCAACATAGCGGTAGACGGTTTATTTGAAAGATGGCTCAGCCGGGTGTTTCGAGGACAGTATCCGCTGCAGCCTATCTATGTCGAACGTGCTGTGGAAAAAGCAATCACCCATAATACAAAGGTCTTTAAAAGCGGTGTCCTACCGCCGAGCCACTTGGAGATAAATTTGAATCCTGACGATTATCAAGATTTTATAAAGATCATGAATCTTTTCAAAAAACAGATTGAGAACAGCGCCAATAATTTTATTGCCAACGAATTCACCGGGCAAACAATAGGCTCTGCTAAGCTAGCTATAATTTTCAAGGAAGATCCGGACATATCTAAAGGTTGTGTTGCCGTAAGGGCTGATCATTGTGAATCAGCCTATGAGGAAATGAAATAATGGTATCTAAGTTTATTACAATTCTTTATTTGATAAGCCTTTCAGCGACGTTGTGGATGATATTCAGATACCAAATTCGCGTTGATAATGTGACTGTGCTCAAGAAGGTATGTGGTGTCTTTCTGGGTGGCTATTTTCTGGCCTTGATGCGTATCTTTATTAACAACTACCAATGGGGAAAGCCACTTCTTTTTTTAGCAATGCTTAGTTTCTGTCCCTTTATTTTATTTATCATATTTCTTTTTAAAAAATATGATTACAAGGGGGACTTAAGTGTTTTATTATTAGCTTTTCTTTTGAACAGCTTGGGATTAGTTGCACTCTATCGTTTGGATATCAATTCAACCTTGTTCGGTCAAGAGATTCCACATGCGCTCAAACATTTAGTTTTCAGTATGATCTCAGTATTGGGTATTGTTGTCTGTGTTATAAAAGGATTTATCAATGTAGTGTTGGATAAAATTGAAAGTCAGACGAGTTATCTGTACTGGGGGTTTGTATCAATTATTCTATTAGCCTTACCCAAAATAGCCGGCGGTTCATTAATGAGCCAGGATAAAAGCATCCAATTAACTGAATTCGCATTTAAAATAATGTTTCTGATTTTTATCGCTTTGTATTTTAAATCGCGTGCATCAGAATTAGTATTGGAGCGTTATCCACTTCGCGATGTTTTGAAGCTTGTTGCTTTTGTCTTTGTAAGCATTGCAATTTTCTTCTTTTTCCCCATAGTTCTATTTAACAAAGAGCTCGGCACTGCCCTTCTGATCGCCTTAACATTCATTGTTATTGCTGCATACGTTACCGATAGGGTGTCCTTCTTGGTTGTTGGATTAATGCTGATAGCATTTGCGATTTCGGTTGGAACCCTTCTTGATGATCATGTGGCAAAAAGAGTTTTTGCTACCTGGCTGGATTGGCGGGACTATGCATTTAAACCATATGGCAACGGGAGACTCTTTCCCGGCTATCAAATTTTTACTGCGATTGCAGCAATCAAATTATCTCCGTGGGGCGTGGGTCTTGGCAATGGCATTTTAAAACATTCAAGTATGGATAAAACTGTGGTACCTCTTGCCGTTAACGACTTCATTTCGATACCGATAGTCTCTGAGCTGGGAATAGTTGCGCTATTTATTGTTGGCATGGCCTTCATCGTACTTCTTGTAAAGGTTATACCTGAAAATAGATTGCTGACATTTAAGGGAATTCTAGCGGCAGGAATTGGCATCGCTCTAGTCACACAGGCATTCTACAATCTCTCCAGCGTGATCGCTTTGCTTCCGCCAACGGGCGTTCCGCTTCCCTGGGTGAGCGCGGGAGGCAGTGCTATTTTAGCCAATTACATTCTTGTTGCTGTATGGCTGGCAATTTCGAGCGAGAAGGAAAAAACATCGTTATGAAAAGTAAAATAATGATATTTGGCATCTTCGGCATCTGGTTTTTCTTGATCTTTGCCGCATTCTTTATCCATTCTGTTTCGTTTGATCCGGTTTTTGGGACACCGAGAAATGTGGTATTCAGGCATCAATCCAGAGGGGTAATCAAAGACAGGCATGGTGAAATTCTGGTGTATGGAAACTCTCCACGGAAATATCGGATTGGCGCGGCCGGTAGCCCGATTATAGGGAGTGTACACTCTGAAATAGGATCTGAAGGTTACATCGAGCAAAAATACTCAGAGCAATTAATATCGAACAAAAAATCAAAGTTTTGGTACCTTCTTAATCAAAGCGATGAGGGCTTTCCCGTAACGACGACACTTGATAGAAAAATCCAAGTGGCGGCTTATAATGCCCTTAATGGAAATAAGGGCGCTGTCGTTATTATGAAATTAAACGGCGAAATACTTGCGTCGGTATCTCTCCCGACTTACGATCCTAATAAAATGTCCAAAAAATATTATGCGGCATTGACTAAATCGCCGGATAAACCTTTGTTCAATCGGGCATTCGATGGACGCTATGAGCCCGGCTCGACTTGGAAAACAGTTATTGCTATGGCGCTTTTAGAAAAGAATTCCAAGGGAAAGGCCGTCAATTGCACAGGAAGCATGAAAGTCGGGAATAAAGAGATCAGGTGCATGAAGGCACATGGTCTTGTAAAAAATATGGCTTCCGGTTACACGGCCAGCTGCAACATCTGGTTTATGAAAAATGCTCTCGATCTTGAACCTGACGAATTGAGAGACGCCTTTAGAAAGTTCACAGGCAGGGAAATGAAAGAAAAACTTAGCGAAGAAGACATCGCTTTGACAGCCATCGGCCAGGGTGAAGGGGTATCGCCGCTGGAACTTGCAATGTTGGCAGCGAGCATCGGGAATCAAGGCATGAAGCCAGTCCCCCATGTGGTCAAGACATCAACGGAAGCCACCAAAGTGATGGAGGAGAAAACAGCGAAAGTACTTTCGGAGATGATGGTCGAGGTTGTAAGAAGAGGTACGGCTCAGGGACTTTCTGACTATCTAAAGAAGGGTTATTTTTTGGCTGGAAAAACCGGTACCGCAGAAAAGGAGACACCTAACGGTAAGATCAACAATGCTGTTCTCATCGGTCTTGCCGGTAAAAGCAAAAACAAGCCTGAAGTCGCTTTCGCCATTGTGGTGGAGGATACACACGGTTACGGCGGCACGGTTTGTGTTCCCATCATGAAGGAAATATTGCGTTACTATTTTACGGCTGCGAGAAACAAATGAAGCTACTACCTTTCTTTGATAGCATTTTTCATCATAAAGGGATGATCTATTTCATCCTTGGAGTGATATTGCTCTTTTTCCTGCAAAAGTTGCCTTTTATTAAAAAATGGTTCGTGTTTTTAAATACCCTTCAGCACGAACTTGTTCATATAGCCGCAGCTGGTTGCTTTGGTGGTATTCCAGTTGGTATGGAGGTAAACGAACATGGCGGTGCGGCATGCACAACGAAAAGCAATTTCATCGTGCGTCTGGCACCCTATGTTATACCGTTATTTTCTCTACTCATACTTGGGATATCAATGCTGATAAAGAGTCCATATAGACCTGTGGCCTTTGGAATGGCCGGCATCTTCTACGGGGATTTTATCGTAAAAACATTATGTGCTCTTAATATCCAACAAACCGATATTCAAAAAAGTGGCGGACGCTTACTTGCATATCCGATCATCTTTGTCTCTAATCTGCTAATATTGTCAGCAATAGGATACATGGCAAGAGGGCTATGAAATACTATACGTGATTGGAGTAAAGAAATAGCTATTACCGTGATTTCATCTTAAGATATTGGTTCATCTGCGGCGGGTCCAGTTCCAGCCAGTCCGCTTTCTTGAGCAGTTGCCATTGTGCGGCGGTATAAGGCTGTTCCTTGTTATAAAGTTTGGCCTGCTTGATTTAAAATTATCAATGGGTTAAACACTAATCGCGTGTCAAGGAAAAAGGAGGCTTGTATGCAGAGATCTATCGTAGTGGATTATCCAGACACGATGCCTGCGGTTACTAATCAAAGCCCTGAGGATTTTGAAGCTGAAGCGAAAAGGGCGATGGCAGTCAAATTATTTGAGATTGGCCGTCTAAGTTCCGGCCAGGCCGCCCAGCTTGTCGGAATCAGCAGGGTTGAATTTCTGCTGACATGCAAACAGATGGGTGTCGCCTCTGTCGAATGGGATGATAAGGAAATAGAAGCCGAGTTGCATTAAGGTTCGCCCATTTATCAAATTAAAAAAAACAGATTTAAGTCTTTGGCGCTTTGGGCGGGCTGACGAGCCCTTCGCCTGTCAGCACCATCACGCCGTCCTGATTGCTGCACGTCGTTTTCAAGCGGACACGGTTCTTTTCGGTGAGCAGTTCCAGAATTTCAACGCGTGCCGTGATGGTGTCGCCAATGCGCACCGGCGCGAGAAAGCTCAACTCCTGTTTCATGTAGATGGTTCCGGGGCCGGGCAGCTGATTGGCGATAATGGCGGAAATGAAGCCCGCCGTGAGCATTCCGTGCGCGATGCGGGTTTTGAAAAAAGTATTTTTGGCATACGCCTCGTTGACATGCGCCGGATTGAAATCGCCAGTGATCCCCGCATATAAATAAATATCTGTTTCCGTTACCGTTTTGGCAAACTCTGCCGCGTCCCCAACGTGTAGCTGATCAATTCTTTTTCCTGCTATCATAGCAACTCTACCTCCTGATGGCTGTCTGGTTTATTAACCATTTCTAAATCAAAGATGATATCGAGGCGGCAAGGAGGAGGCGACGAGGCGTATTAAATATACGTTGAGGAAGCCGACGACGCAGCCAACAAAG
>DJVN01000267.1:0-1562 GCA_002441205.1 Syntrophaceae bacterium UBA6255
TGGGAAGTAGCATCAAAAAGCTCAGTGCCGGTGTTATGGGTGGTCCGGTAACGATTGAGGTAAACAGAGCTCAGGTCGCCATCGGTTTTGGCATGGCCAAAAGAATATTGGTTGAGGTTAAGGATTCCGGCAAATGAAAATCCTGTTGATAGGGAATCCCAATGTGGGGAAGAGTGTCATTTTTTCACGATTAACCGGTGTGCATGTCATTACTTCCAATTATCCCGGTTCAACGGTAAACTATACCAAAGGTTGTATGAAGCTTGGTGAGGAGGAAGTCGAGATTATCGATGTTCCCGGCACCTATACCCTGGAACCGACCTGCGAAGCTGAAGAAGTCGCCTTACGCATGCTGGATTCCGGAGACATGGTCATCAATGTTGTCAATGCCACAAACCTGGAAAGAAACCTATATCTGACCCTGCAATTGCTGGAAAGAAAGATTCCTTTGGTGGTTGCCTTGAACCTGTGGGATGACACACGGCATCTGGGCATCAACATTGATTTGGATAAACTGAGAAAAATGTTGGGCGTTCCGGTCTTCCCGACAGTAGCAAAGACAGGCGAAGGAATCAAGGCGCTGGTAGATAATTTGCCTAAAGCCGTCTCACCGGAAATACCAATTCGCAGTCATGAGGAACGCTGGGCTGCTGTAGGCAACATTATCGAACAGGTCCAACAGGTCACCCATCGCCATCATACCTGGTCTGAGCGTCTGGCTGATGCCAGTGTTCGCTCTTTTATAGGAGGAATCATTGCATTGGTTGTGCTTGCCGCCGCCTTTTTAGTGATTCGTTTTATCGGCGAAACATTGATTGGCTATGTGTTTGACCCTTTGTTTACCAATTTATGGACGCCCGTATTGGCCAAATTAAGCGCTTCGCTGGGCGGCGGCGGTTTTCTCCATAATATTCTGATTGGCACACTTATTGGCGGTAACGTAGATTTTGTCCAGTCCTTCGGGTTGCTCTCCAGTGGTCTTTATGTTCCCTTTGCCATGGTCTTACCTTATATAATTTCTTTTTATCTGGTGCTCGGTTTGCTTGAAGACACCGGTTACCTGCCGCGTCTAGCCATCCTTGCGGATACCCTTATGCACAGGCTGGGACTGCACGGTTACGCGATTATTCCAACGTTGCTCGGATTTGGCTGCAACGTCCCGGCTGTTCTGGCGACAAGAATTCTAGAAAGCAGCAGAGAGCGTTTTATCGCTGCTACGCTCATCTCGATTGCCATACCCTGTGCGGCTCTGCAGGCCATGATTTTCGGATTGCTGGGTGCGCACGGCTGGAAATATGTGGCTATTGTTTATGGTACGCTTTTCATTGTCTGGATCGTTCTTGGTGCAATCCTCCGTCAGGCCGTCAAAGGATTTACGCCGGAACTGCTGATTGAAATACCGCCGTATCGTCTGCCACCCTGGAAAGCGACACTGCAAAAACTATGGATGAGAACCTATGGTTTTCTGGTTGAGGCTGTTCCCATGATTTTGGGCGCTATCGTGGTTATCAACATTTTATTTTTTCTGGGTATCTTTGAAACCATGGCCGATTTTGCAGCGC
>DJVN01000267.1:1592-13374 GCA_002441205.1 Syntrophaceae bacterium UBA6255
TGGCAATGTTTTTCCCCTGCATTGCCACATTCGTTGTTCTCCTCAGAGAGCTTGGAGTAGTGGACATGCTTAAATCAACCGCGATAATGGTTACAACTGCTTTGTTAGTGGGAGGATTGTTAAATTTAATATTATAGGAAATTGTATTTTCTTGTTACAATAAAATTACCCGCATTTCCTGCCAAATTTTAATCCAAAATTATATGATTAGAAACGTTCATCTTTTCTTTCCTACCGCGTAAGCACGCAGGGCTTTGTGAAACGTGTTGGCTGCCAGCAGGGCACAATGCTCTGAATCTTTGGGCATGCCGCCCAGATGTTCCAGAATGGAACTCTGGTTGATTCTAATGCATTCCCTGACCGGCTTGCCTTTAGCCATCACTGTAGCCGCCGAGCCTGCGGCATGTGAGGTCATGCAGCCGTCCGTAGTATAGGAAATATCCACGATTTTATCATTCTGGATCTTGAGAAACATTTCCATCGTATCCCCGCAGGGTCCTTTTATCTTGGCATAGTCAACCGGTTTTGCCAGTGTCCCGTAATTTCTAGGATGGTTTTCGTAATCAACAACTTTTTCGGAAAGACCGCCCGTTATCTTTTCCATGAGGAGGTCAATCATTTCTTTTTTTTGTTCATCGTCCATTTTGTAGCTCCTTGTTGCTCATTTGACGAAGATTCTCATCAACATGGGTTGCATAAAAAATATTTGCAATTTTTATTGTTGAAACTCCAATTCCGAAAGCAAAGCGTAACGGAATTGGGCAAGTTGGACTATACCGCACAGCGGAGGGTTTAATACCCCGCAGCTTGCTGCGGAACCTGTTTCCAAAGCATGCATGGGGGTTCATACCCGTGAATCCGATTATTTAAAGAATCTTTTTCCCGGCATCCGACCCGCTTTTTACGATATACACGTCAGTGATTTTCCCCACAATGGCCGATTTCGGATTAAGCGTTTCCTTGATGCTGTGCACCCACTCGACATTTTGTCTGAATATTTCGCCGTCGGTGTGAATTGTAATGTCAGCTTTTATCTGGAAGCCGTCTTTGTCTCCCCACCAAGTCAACGCTATCTTGGAATTTTCCCGCAGATTCTTCAGCGTCTTGCCGAAATACTGATCGGAGATAAGCAATGTCTCGTCATCCAGAAATTTTAACGCAGCAATGGGCACAACATTGGGCGTGCCGTCCTTTGCCGCCGTTGCCAGATACGCGACTTTTGTGCCTTTCAAACTTTCTTTAATTTCTTCCGTTACTTTAACCATTGAATATTCCTCCAATATCATAGTTGGACCTTTCCCGGGACAAAAACACGTTTTGCCGTCCTCATTGTGTGGCAAAATCGAATCAACAGGGGTTGCTTGTTTACCATAAAAAAACAGAAGAGAGAAACAAGAATTTCATACTAAGACAACTGGCATAACAATTAGAAGAAAAACAACAGATATTTGTGGATTCAATCTTTGCATATGATGTGGGCGGTACACCTGCTTTGAAACTTGCGGTCTGCGAGCCGCTTAGCCCTTACTTCCGGTGAAAGTCCGTTTTCTTCCGAGCACATGGTCCACCAACCTCATTCCAAAGGCAATAATGGTTATCACTGTGGGACGGTCCAGGGCTTCAGGGAATATGCTCGCATCACAGACATAGAGATGATCAATGGATGTTTTCAGGTTATTGTCAACCACCGCTCCAATGCGGCATGTCCCGCTCGGATGGGCCCCGCGTATCTCGCCGGCAACAATACTGGAAGGCTTGCATCCCGCTTCAATGAGAACATCTCTGGCTATGGCAATTCCCTTGTCAATTTTGGCCATATCATCGCCGGTAAGTTCTTTTGACACTTCTCCTTTCATGTTCACCCAGCCGCCAAGTTCATCCTTTACCTTGATAAGAATACCAATCATTTTCCTGTACATGAGGATCTTCGGAATATGACGGAGACCCGTTTTGGCAAGGCCCATCAGTGTCATCAACCATGGATCGATAAGAGTTCCCACCCTGATGCCATCGCTCTCATACCATTTCCAACTGACCACGCTCACCAGCGGATCACGATACGAACCTGCCAGCGGAGATATTCCATAGACCAGGATGGTTGGATCGACCACGCATCCTTCTCCGGCCGGGGCAATTCCTGCCTTTTTGAGAAGCACCGGAGTCGGGATGCCTCCCGCGCAAATGACAACGGTATCCGAATAGAATTCGACAACGCCTTTTCCGGCAACACGTGCCTTGACGCCAACGGCTACCCCGTTCTTCACAATTATCTCAAGACATTCAGCACGGGTAATGAGCTTTGCTCCTGCCTCAACCGCCTGACGGATAAAGTCGCGCGCTGTCCAGAGGTCTCCGTAATTAAGTCCCAGGGAAGCGCGCGCGCCGCTGTTACGGCCGTTTTTGAACTTGGTTATATCAAGAAATTTCGGCATGGGCTCCCATTCCTGACCAATCCTGTTACCCGCTTCCATGATCGACCGCGATGCCTCTCCCATGAACCTTTCGGGAAGCACATCAACTTTAAGTTCACGGCATATCGCTTCGGCATAGCCTTCAAGATCGATCCCATATTTCGTTTTCAGCCAGGGAGGCGGAATTGCCGCTGAACCGGAGTAAACCATGGTAGCGCCTCCAAGCGTTGTCGTTTTAAGCATGGTGAGTCCTTCCCTGCTTTTGAAAAAACCGAAGCGATCAAACATGGTCATGGCACCGAGATAGGTCCCTAGATTTTTATGCTCCTTGCCCTTTTCCAACAATAAAACCCGCTTTCCTGCCCGTGCGAATTCCCGTGTAACAGTTGCCCCGCCAGGGCCTGATCCGACAACAATTACATCATAATGTTCCGACATGCGAACACCTCCAGAATTGTTTCATCATATAGAAATATATATTTGATTCGTCCTTTTCCCAAATTCATCAGAGAAGGCACAGAAAAAAGTGTTTGTTAAGTGACTGTAACAGCGGCTATTGCAGGAAGTCATCAATCATATGCCAGACGCATTTCTTCATCCGGCAAAACATGCTTAATTTGATCTTGCCATTTATTAGACTGCCAGGTGCCAAGTCCTTCATGAGTCAAGTAATAGTTTTGAGGAATAGGATGAGTGCCGATGACTGCATCCAATCCGTACTTGGCGGGAATGTAATTACAAAAAGCTTCCAGTCGTGGACAAGGTGGATAACCGACTACCAAACCGGTGGCTAAATGAATGACTTCTGCTCCATTTTTCTTCATCTCCGCCGGAGCGTACTCTACGTTGCCGCCAGGACACCCCCCGCAGGTCGTAAATCCTACGAGCTCGATTTCCTCTCCTTTGTAAAGGGAAAAAGCCCCTTCACGATTGCGCATGGCCCGCAGACACTTCCCACCCGCACAAGTATGATAACGGTCACAGATGATGATGCCAATTTTCTTCAATCTATAATCTCCTCTCCTCTAATAATATTTTAATTTTATCAAAGAGCGGAACCGTGGTTGAACGGTCCCGTTTAGACGATCAATTCAAGTCATTCGCTGGGTCGCCACCATAGGCGACAGTCCAACAATATTTATACATACTGTTAAACCTGCTTATATTTATCTTTACTAACAAAAAGTAAGAATGTTTTTCAATAGTGAGTGCTTTAGCCATTATAAGATAAAGTCTAACACAAAATTAGAAAGATGGGAACCGAGACTTTAAGAAAGAGGTTAATATTTTATTTTACCTTTCATTATTCATTGGAAAAACGTTGCTAACATTGATGACTGCTTGAAGCGCTTAAACAAACAGTGTCGACTTTTTGCATTCTATAAACTTAAGGATTTCTCGAGATCATTTAACTGGTCTGCCATTGCCCCGCGCCAAACGAGCATACCGGATAAAGACACTCCTTGCATCCGAGGCATAATCCGCCATCGCCATAACCGGCATCTTTAGTAATTTCAATTCCGGCAAATACTTTTGGCAGGAATACATCGAGACTCGTGATACGAAAGTGCATGGACTCGCCTGGAACACCTATGAACATCGTTTTGTCCAGATACGCCATCGTCAGCATATTCCCCAAACCCGTTTTCCAGGATAGCAGTCATATCGTGGCACAGTATTTGGCTCACGGCTTTTTCAACAGGTATTTTTTGCATATCAAAATATCTCCTTACCACTCACGTTAATAACCCGATATAATTTTTAACTCAAAAAGCCATCGGCATTTGACAAGGGCAGAAAAAGTATGGCCATTTACAAAAAAAATTTTTTACTGCTGTGAACCTTGTACATTAATATCTCAAAGACATCTTTGTTTCAATTGCTAATATATAATCAATCCTGATTTTCATGCAGGATGCCCGTAGCATTTTTTTGTCCATGCTGATCATGCAGAATTTCAAACTGCAGGAAACAGATCGTCGCTTGACAGATTTTTATCAAGTATTGTAGTATTTATCCCACGATTTGATTTCTTTAAAATCTGTTCGCGTGTGAGAAAACATCACCTTATCAATCCACGGATTTTTGATTCTGTCATATAATTCCGTCATTGAATTTGTTAATATATCAATTTCAGCCATAGGAGTAGCAAAGTGGACAAAGCAAAACTTACCTACCAAAAGCACACACTGGAATTACCCATTATTAAAGGCACGGAGGGAGAAAAAGCTATTGACATTTCTAATCTCCGCCAATCAGCCGACCTAATTACGCTTGACGTAGGCTTTCAGAATACCGGCTCATGTGTATCCGCGATTACCTATATTGATGGAGAAAAAGGAATCCTGCGTTATCGGGGCATTCCGATTGAAGAGCTTGCCGAAAAAGCCAGTTTTTCAGAAGTGGCCTATTTGTTGATTTACGGCAATCTACCCAACAAGGAGGAACAAAATTTTTTTTCTCAGCACCTCACGCAAAATTCAATGATTCACGAGGAAATGCTACGCTTTTTCGACGGCTTTCCGCCAACGGCGCATCCGATGGCCATTTTGGCCACGATGGTCAATGCTCTATCTGTTTATTATACGGACTATTACACGGAAGATTTTCAGGAAAAGACCTTTGAGCTGATCGCGGCTTCTCTCATATCCAGAATCCGCACAATAGCCGCTTACTCCTATAAACACAGTATCGGGGAACCGCATGTTTATCCTAAACATGATTTGAAATATGCCTCGAACTTTTTGTATATGATGTTTGACAGTCCCGTGTCTCCCTATATCCCGGATCCGGACATCGAAAGGGCGCTTTCCGTGCTTTTGATTCTGCATGCCGATCATGAGCAGAATTGCAGCACAACGACGGTCAGACTGGTAGGCTCCAGCATGGTTAATCTTTATGCGTCAATTTGCGCCGGCATCTGCGCGCTTTGGGGGCCTCTGCACGGCGGCGCCAATCAGAAAGTTATTGAAATGCTCGAAAATATCAAAAAAAATAACTTAACCATAAAACAGTGCATTGAATCGGCAAAAACCAAGAACAGTAGGTTCCGTCTTTTCGGGTTTGGTCATCGAATTTACAAAAATTACGATCCAAGATCTTTAATATTGAAAAAATATTGTCAATCAATTTTCAAAAAATTTAATTATCACGACCCTCTGATCAACATCGCTATGGAATTGGAAGAAGCGGCCATTAAAGATGATTATTTTATCAAACGTAAATTATACCCCAACGTTGATTTCTATAGCGGCATTCTTTACCGCATGATCGGAATTCCAACAAACATGTTTACGGTAATGTTCGCTATCGGACGATTACCGGGCATGATTGCCCAGTGGAAAGAAATGCACGATTCCGTGCCACTGAAAATCGGAAGACCCCATCAGATTTACACTGGAAACACTTTACGCCATTACGTTCCTTTGAATAAACGCTGAAATTATCAGGGTGTTTTCTAAATAAAATGATTTATTGATATTTTTTTTGTTTGATAAAATATTCCTGTCAGAAATAAAAGCCTGCCTTAAATTCAATGCGGTAGTCGTTTTGTTTTTCGCCGAATTCGCTATCGCCGGAACCCGTGATGATGCCCGCCCGCAATCTCAGTTCCACATTGGTGATGCCTGTGTAGAGCAATTCCGGCATGATGCTGGCGCTTAAGTCATCCGTGTTGATCATACAGGTCAACGATGGCGTGAAATACAGAATGTCAAACGGTTCCTTCTGGCTCAGGCGGACATATAAATAATTGCGCATGGCATTGGACCGGGCATAACCGGATTCGGCAAGTTGCGTCGCCCGCCCCAACCCGGTCATGTCGCCTGTTGTCTGATAAGTTTCGAATCCGTCATGAATGAGGTTGTAGAAGTTCTTCATCTCATCGGAGCTGAACCCGGCGCTGTTATGATAAAATTCAATGATGGTGGTCAAATCAAATGATGTCAGATGCCGCAGGCCGACAAGAAAACTGTGCGCGTCTTTTTCTATTGATCTTGATACGCCCAGGGAATCCAAAACATTTTTCCGGCTGTTTTTTATCCAGGCGTATTCGCCGTGTATTTCAAAATTAGTGGTAATATTGCGTGAGAAATCGAAACCGTAGCGGTCGGGACGGCTGCCGCCGGTCATAAACATCAAATCAATGTCCGTATCGTATAAAAGAAAATACAGTCGTCCCGCGATGTTGATCTTATCCGTTTTTCCAAAATCGGCATTGACATGCTCGTAAACAGGGAAAAGCACCGGCGTGAAGGAAAGGGTTTTCAGCGGACCTTCAAAACTTCGGATGAAATCCGCCGTGGCAACGATGTAGCCTTCCATGGCCTGTTCGGGATCGTCCGGATCTTTGGGGCGGTCGGCAAAGGCCACGGGATTCCAGGCATAGCCCTTTCCCCATTTAAGCGTTTTCTTGCCCGCATCTATTTTAACGGATGCAAGCGGTTTTAACGACGCGTAGGCCTCGTAGAAAGTTGTCCGTTCTGATCCTTTCGTATGATCGTTGTATTGAAGATCAGTATTGAGTTTTGCAAAAATGCTGAAGATGCTCTTTTCATAGCTGCCTTCCAGCCTTACGCGGCCGTTGGCTTCCCAGAGGGTTTCCCGGTCAGGATCATCGAAGAAACGCAATTTGTAAAAAGCGGAATCGGTGTCCAGGCCGTAAAGCACAGGTCTGGCTTCTATATATCCGGCAAAATGATAGGGCTTCTTTTCGATTTCGGAAAGATCAAAAGAGTATTTTTCCTCAGCCCAAGCCCGGAACGGAATTGTGAAAAAGAGTAAGGCCAGAAAGATCAAGACAGATCGTTTCATTTAGCGCAAAGACTCCAGGTTGGGCATGAAGGTAAGTGTAAAGACCTCATCCTTGAACGTCTTCTTTTTAACCCTGGCCATAATCATGACTGACTTGTATCCCTTGTAAAGGGGGCTGTCCATTTCGATGGTCGCCGGACGGACAATTCCGCCACCGAAATCCTGAACATCTTTGAAATAAAGCGTTTTGATCAGCATACCCGCTTCGGTCAGGCATTCGATTTTTGTCGGCAGCTTCTTCTTTTTATCCGCCCAGATTTTCAACTGGTCATAAGCTACGTTTTTGGTTTTGGCTTTGAGATACAGGAGATATTCGCTGCCTTTTTCTTCCACCTTCGCCACATTGTATTCCGCGGTGTAATCCAGTTGCATAATGTCGGCATTATTGAAAACCCCACCCACAACCGATTGCATGCTGGTAATGCGGATGGGCTTGCCGACATTGGGAATGTTGAGCCACATGTTGTCGCCCAGACGCAGCGTGCTTCTGCCTTTTTCGCTGGCCGGCGCCAGAAAGACGGAGGCTACCTTATCGGTCCCTTTTTTAACGGTAAAAAGAGTAAACTCTTTTTTCTTGCCATTCGGTTCGATGTTGATGAGTTTGCGATAGGATTCGTAAGATTCGGGAGAAAGATTGCGGTCCACTTCTTTGAGCAGATTTGTGCCGTCCACCGCAAAAGCGTAAACCGGCCAAGCGATAGCCAGAGCAAGAACGAAACTAATTATTTTAAGCATGATCATTTCCTCCTATTGAATGACTTTTTTGACAGCATCTACAGCAGTTCCTTTGAACGTAAGATAATTGATGTGTTTTGCTTCCATCGCTGCAATCATTTTATTGCCAAAAGTACCGGCAATAATCATCGTAACACCTTTACCTGACAGGTAATCAACAACCAAATGACTTGCTCCGCCACCAGCGTCCTTGTGAGGATTATGAATGGCTTCCATGAATCTCCCCTTCCCGTCAAAAAGGAGAAAGAAAGAACCTCTTGCCGCCACGGGGCTTACAGCGGAAGTTGCGGTATTTCCGTCCGACACAACCGCTATTTTTTGTTTGTCCGCCCAAGCGGTAAAGAGTGTTACGGTCAACACAAGAACAAACACAAATCCTAACAAGAACGTTTTTTTCATAGAAACTCCTCCTTTACACATGTCGCAGTGCGTCAATCGGTTCCATCCTGGATGCCTTAATGGCGGGTTGAAGACTTGCCGCCACGGCAACCACAATAACAATGACCGGGACAAACAACAGATCAAAAGGGGACAGCGTTGCCGTCAACAGCAGGCCTTTTTGCTGGCCGAAATCAAAACGGATGCCGATTAAGTTGACAATTCCAATGATTGAAATTCCGATCAAAACGCCGACGATTGCGCCGATCACCCCCATACAAAATCCTTCAATAATAAACATGGAGCGAATTTTCCCCGGCAGCGTCCCGATAGCGGCAATCGTGCCGATTTCGCGGATGCGTTCATAGACAGCCATAATCATAACATTCATAATGCTGATAAGCACAATGGCAATCAGCATGATTCTGATGAAAAAGGTCATGACATCGATCATCCGGGCAATGTTGAAAAAAGGCGAGAGATCTTCCCACGAATGCACCTCGAACATCGGCTGTCCCTGCTTGTTGACTTCCTTCGCCACACTGCTTTTCAGTTGCTGTACAGCCGCGGCAAGTTGGCTGAAATCTTTCAGCCGGACGGCTACTTCGCTCACTTCCGCTTCGGTCATGCGCAAAACCTCGGCCGCGTCTTCAATATGAACATAACCGTCTCGTCCGCCCGGGCCGGTGGCGCTCTCCAGAATGCCCGAAACGATGAATTGTTTGCCGTTGACTGAACCGTCCGCGTTGGTGGCCACGACCACGACCGGATCACCGGGTTTGACTTTCATGCCTTTGGCCAGAAGCACGGGAATCAGAATCTCGCCCCGGGCAAGAGTCGGCTTGCCCTCCATAATGCGAGAGGAGAAAAGCGGAACCGTTTTAAATTCTGCTTCGGGATCAATGCCGTTTAAGCGGATATTGGTGGTTTCGGTAAAGTTACTGAACATGCCGCCGAACTTAAGACGGGGCGAAAAAGTTTCCACCTGCGCATTCGCCTTCAGTACCTGAGCTATTTTTTGATAGGCTGACTGTTTCATGTTCATGTTCAGAGGCAGGTTGTCGATGGAAGCGACATACCCCTTGCGATGTAACTGAAGATGGCCCATCATCGAATCAGTAATCTGGCCGGTAATCATGGCTTTGAATGATCCACTCATGGAAACGAAAACCAGAACAAAGACAACGCCAATCGTGATGAGGGATGCTGTAAGCAATGTCCGCCGTTTATAGCGGATGAGGTTACGTATGGCGATTTTAAACAGATTACGCATGGGCGGGTCCTCCCTTTACCTCTTTGGCGGCAAGTTGTCCGTCCTCCAGCCGGAAGATGACTTCCGCTTCACCGACAATTTTCGTGTCGTGGGTGGAAAAGATGAAGGTGGTTCCCAACTCGTCGCGCATTTTCTTCATGAGTCCGATCACGGTGTAGGCCGTCTGAGAATCCAGGTTGGCTGTGGGTTCATCGGCCAAAACCAGCGCGGGATTCGTTACCAGCGCGCGGGCGATGGCCACCCGCTGTTTCTGACCTCCCGAAATCTGTTGAGGATATTTATCGCCCTGATCCGCCATACCGACCGCCTTCAGCATTTTGGAAATTCTATCCTTGCGCTCCTGCGGCTCGATATTCTGAACCATGATGAGCGGATATTCGATGTTTTCATAAACAGTGAGCACAGGAATCATGTTAAAATCCTGAAAGATGAAACCGAGATGTTGGCCCCGAAAGGCGGCGCTCTCTTTTCTGTCGAGTAAAGCAACGTCGGTTCCCGACACTGTCAGTTTGCCTTCCGATGGTTTGTCCAGACAACCTATCAGGTTCAAAAGCGTTGTCTTGCCGCTTCCCGACGGTCCGACAAAAGAGACGAACGAAGCCGGTTCAATTTCGAAATGCAACCCCTGGAGAGCATGAACCGTTATGTCTTCTGTTTGGTAATCCTTGGAAACATTTACTGCCGTAATCAATGACATCTTTTTTACTCCCTGTATGACAGTTAAAACATTTTACTTTATATTGCGGTAGATTTCTTCAGTCAGCGTTTGGGTCTGGTCGGGCAGGAGCGCAAAGCCCATGTCTTTTTTGTAAATAATGTTCATGTGCTGATCGATAATCACATAAACGCGTTTGGAAAGCGGCAGCAGCCAGTGGTCCGCATCGTACATTTTGGCAACCCGGCCTTTTTCATCCACCAGCAGAGTCATATCTTTCAGGCCGTGCTTGGCGATAAACTTGCGGTGCGATTCGGCGGAATCCCGCGACAGACCGATGATTTTGATATTTTTAGCTTTGTATTTTTCGATGTTTTGTTGAAACTCAACAAACTGGCGTATTCAAAGCTTGGTGTCGTCTTTGGGATAAAAGGCGAGCACCACGGCGCGATGATTTTTCACGGCATCGCTGAGTTTCCACATTTTACCGTCCTGATCGGACAGCGTGAAATCAGGGGCGAGCTGACCGGAGGCGGAAGGCGTTGTTTTGACATCCGTTCCCGCGCAGGCGAATACTACGAAAAGAAAAAACAACACAAATAAAGACGAAACGCGTCGCATAAGACCTCCTGAAAAAAATCATACGGCGGGCAGCCTTGTTGGAAAAGCCGCCCACCGTTGACGTTAGAAAAGGTTAATCGTCAAACGCCATCTTGGTTTTCCAGACTTTCCAAACCTTGCCTACCAGATCGGGACCGGGTTTGAGAGTGGGTTTGCCGGGTTTCCAGCCGGAAGGCGTGGCTTCTGTTCCCTTGCTCTTGCGGACACGCTGGAAGGCCTGAATCTGCCGGATGCTTTCCATGACGTTGCGTCCCACCGGCGGCGTCAGCACTTCAAAGCCCTGAATGATGCCATCGGGATCGATGATAAACCGGCCGCGTGCTTCCACGCCGGCATCCTGAAGGTAAACGCCGAAGACGTCTCCGACTTTGCCGCCGCCGTCGGAAAGCATGGGAAAAGGAATGCCGCCTTTGACCATTTTAGAGAGTTCATGATCGTCCCACATTTTGTGGACGAAGACGCTGTCCACGCTCATGGATAAAACTTCGACGCCCAGTTTTTTGAATTCGGGATATTTCTCGCCGACCGACGAGATTTCGGTTGCTCAGACGAAGGTGAAGTCGCCCGGATAAAAACACAGGACAACCCATTTCCCCAGATAATCGGACAGCTTAACATTGATGAATTTCCCCTTGTGATACGCGGGCGCCGTGAAGTCGGGCGCTTTCTTTCCTACGGTGACCATGCTTTTGACCTCCTTGACAGGTGTGAGTTGAGAAGTTTCTTTTTTTGCATCGGGTTTTTCGCCGACCGGTCCGCCGGTGGGTCTGGCGCAGCCGGCCTTGATTTCTTCAACCATAATACCTCGTTTTTATTATTTTTATTTCTCACGTGGATATGGCCAGGCCATAATACCACCTTCCATCACCTTGACGTTTTTCCAGCCGTTTCCTTCCC
>DJVN01000243.1 GCA_002441205.1 Syntrophaceae bacterium UBA6255
AAGGTGATAATGATTATCCATCAAACAATAAGCGTGGCATAACCAATTGAATCTTTTGATAACGCTATCAAGTATAAGTAGAAACTCCTCCCTGTCTTGATCTGAATGAAATATGTCGCTCCGCGCATTGCCGCGCGAGGTCACATGATATACAGCATCAGGATGTTCTATCCGTAAAGGTCTTGCCATAAATCCACCTCAAATATTATTTTGAGTTACTCCTGTCATCAATAAACTGATATTTCAAGACCTGACCCCATTTCTTTGTTTTTATTAGTGAACAACTTTATCGTCTTTGATTCTATTAATTCCGAATTTTTGAAAAATCTTTTCTGTTTCTTCAATCTGCTCCGGTGAAAAGAAAATCCCGTGTTGTGTTAACACAGAGTGCCAACTCCACCTTAATATGTTACGTTGGAAAAAACCGTTATTAAAAATAATCAGACATGTGCCCTCGCCCTTATCAGACACCGATAATCTTGAAAAACCTTTAAATGTTTCCCATCCATATTCTTTGATATCCGCCCAATATTCTGCGATATCAGGTTCTAGAAGAATACCTTTTTCGGTTATCAAAAAAGTGCTTCCTCGCCTTTGGGCACTTTTTTTAATAATGATAACTATCAGTATGAAAATAGCTGACAACGCAAAAATAATCGCAAGTTGTTCATTATTTATTTTTTTATTCATAAAAAATAATATCGCTAATATATACATAATAAAGAAAAGTGCTATTATTACGATTAACAAATTTCTATTAAAGCTTTGCACTTTTTTGTAGATTGAATCAATTCTTAGTAATTCTAATGCTGATTTAATTTCTCTTACCTTTCTTCTATTCCAAGTCATGCTATTATATTACCTCCCCTAGTATCAAGATAAGCAAAATATGGTTCCGGCATTTTCATTCTACAAAAGAAGAATATAAACCAGTCGACAACGGCAGCCTCTATTTGCAACAGAGTTTTTAGTAATCCAGAAACGAATCCCGATGGCATACCTGGTATAACAGCACCCAAAGTTATTTGCACTAATGCATCAATGAGCATTGTAAATGCTGTTGTTAAAGTGAATGGATTTTCATCCCAACCTTTTATTATTCTGGATAAAGTTACTTGTAATACTGATATAAACACATTTATCAAGATAAGTGCTAGAACTGATGGAAACATTGCCATTAGAGCAAAAGCTAATAAAGCTAATGAAACCCAAAGCAATATTAAACAAGCGCCGCTCAATCCGCCACTGATCATATATGCGCCAGCCCCTGTTTGTGGATTGATGACAATGTAGCCGCAACCTGTCCAGCCATTATAGGTAATATTAGTTTTGGAAACGGTTACTTCTTTTCCGGCATTTACAGCGTTTTGAATATCAGCCTTTACCTGCGCACCTACCTGCAACTGCGGTAATATTGTGTTTATGTTTGACTGATTGATTGAATAGATTGGGATTCCTTGATCATTAGCTATTTTCAATGCTTTAACTGCCGAAATTCCTTGCGCTGGATGTTCATCTGTCGAAAAAACATTCTCAGGCACAGCATGTTCCAACGCGGAACCGTTCCTTCCCGATGCTTGCATGAACTGAACGCTTTTATTATTATCACCATCCGAGGATGCAATTACATTTAAAGATCTATCCACATCCATTACGAAACCACCAGGTGCTACAGTATGCGGAATTCCATATAAAAGATTTACCTTTGGTACTGATGCAAATATCGCTTCCGATGGCCAACGTAATACTTTTACTCCTATTGCTTTTGATTGAATTTCATTTTGTGCATCAAATTGTGCATAATAAGATAAAGCCGTCGCATAAAGAACATCCCCAAGAAGGTCATCTCTCGTCAGGCTTGAAAGATTATTAGTATTTAGTTGAATAATCGTTTGCTCCATTTTGCCTGCTAATGAAAGCATTTGATTCTTAGAAATCTTCCCCGTGTCAATCGCTATTGCGTGATACGCTCCGGCATCAATCTGATTGGAAACTATATCAGTCCCACCTCCCGGCCCCGGCTCGGTAAATACCATGTCAAACGTTTCCTGATAGCCCATGCCGATTGTGGTACCCGTGGCTACAACCACTCCGTCAATTCTTAATTCCGGTTTCAAGTTGATTAAATATGCAGGCAGAGATGTTGGCAATTCACTGGGCTGTATCGGCGTGCCGTCCGCATGTGGTTTTGGCAGATATGAATTTATTATCGCTTCATCATTGGCTGTTGCCGGGCTGTAACTTAGGGTGATTTTCTTTCCCGCGATTTCCGGTAATCTCTTGGTAACAATAATGGGTGTCCCCATTTCGCTGTCGTAGATGTCTTTTGTCACCTTAAAAGTAATCTTATGCCTCAGACTATCCGGTATCTCGGAATACCTGACTCCGACAATGGCTTTGCGGTAAGGCAGAGTTCCTAAAAGATAGGTGAAATTCTGCTTTACGATTTCTTTTTTACCCAAGACATCGCCTACGGTTGCATTGGGATAATTCTGTTCAATGTAGCTTTTTACCTGATCTTGATAGCTCTGCATCTGCTGTTGAATGTAAGTTGAGTTGATGTTTGTTACAGAACTATTTGCTGTATCTATGTTTGCTGAGGATTGAATTTGATTGACAAA
>DJVN01000169.1:0-266 GCA_002441205.1 Syntrophaceae bacterium UBA6255
GGACCGACGCCCATTTCTTCCGGTTTGCAACCGGCCACCGCATAATGAGTCAGTTTGGCAATCGGCTTCACACCGATCGCTTTTGCCTTATCCGCAGACATAACAAGTGAAAAGGCGGCCCCGTCCGTCATCTGTGAAGAATTGGCAGCGGTGACATTTCCTCCCTGCTTGAAGGGTGACTTCATTTTCCCCATAGAAACAAGATCTGAAGGCCATCTCACACCGTCATCGGTATCGAACACGAATTCCGTGCGAATACGCTTGCC
>DJVN01000169.1:336-13352 GCA_002441205.1 Syntrophaceae bacterium UBA6255
ACCATGATTGGCGGCAACGTTTTCCGCCGTGTTTCCCATGTTAATGTAGACGTTAGGCATGGTTTCAAAATTCCAGTCGGGATCGGGACGGAAGATTCCGCCGCCCATGGGAATGTGGGTCATGGATTCAACGCCGCCAGCGATAATAACATCGGACCAACCGGCGCGAACCTTTGCTGTGGCATCGGCAATGGACTGAACACCAGACGAGCAGAAACGATTAACGGTCATACCGGATACCGGTTCTGGCAATCCGGCGCCGACAGCCAGTACTTTTCCGAAGTTCATTCCTGATTCCGCCTCGGGAAACGCACAACCGACAATTAAATCATCTATATCTTTCGGGTCAAGCTGGGGAACTTTTGCCAGCAAACCTTTAATAACCTGAACACCAAAGACGTCTGCACGGGTTTCGGACAGACCGCCTCTTTTATATCTTCCACCGGCACTCCTTACGGATGCGACAATGACAGCTTCACTCATATCTTTTTCCTCCTTACAGGCTTTTGTTATGTTAAATGCCGGAGACTTGAGATTAAGACCAAAAGCCTCCGGTCATGTGTTTAATTTTAATTGCGCAGGGGCTTACCGGTTGACAGCATGGCACTGATTCTATCTTGCGTTTTCTGTTCACCGCAGAGACTCATGAAAGCTTCTCTTTCCAGATCCAGAATTTCCTGCTCNNATATGAGCATCATATTCAGAAGCGTATTTACCGTACTTCATGTTAGCAATGATCGCCGCAGCCACACCTCGCAGATTTTCGCCCATTACGGGGATCAGAGCGGGCTTCGGCGGTTTATAGAACTTGGACATACCCAGAACCATCTGTTTGGCTTCATAAATCTGCATATCCCTGCTCATGTTAATGATACTGCCCTTGCGGATAAAGCCAAGATCCTGAGCTTCCTGAGCACTGGTCGCAACCTTGGCAGTGGCGATGTTCTCAAAAGCCTTGCCGTAATGATACTGCATATTCAGCCCTGATTCTACAACGCCGGCGGGAATTCCTTCCGTCATGCGCACGGCCAGTTCTTTGCAACCGCCGCCTGCGGGAATCACACCGACACCGACTTCCACCAGACCCATATAGGTTTCGCCGTTGGCCAGGCAGTAATCACCGTGCATGGCGATTTCGCAACCGCCGCCCAGTGCCATACCAGCCGGAGCCGTCACAACGGGCTTGGGCAGGTATTTCATCTTCATATTGCAATTCTGTAATCCGGCAACCATTCTCTCCAGTTCTGACCATTGCTTTTCACTGATCGCGCAAATCACTGCAAAGATGTCGGCGCCGGCAGAGAACATACGCTGATCATGGTTGGCAACAACCATTCCCAGGAAGTCCTTGTTGACGATATCACAGCTATCCGAGATCATCTGAATCATATCGCCATTGACGGAGTTCATCTTGGTATGGAATTCCAGACAGGCGACACCGTCGCCAATGTCCACCAGCGTTGCCGCGGGATTTTCTTTGACAATCTTCTTTCTTTCTTTGAGACCGGTCAGCACAATGATCTTGGAATTTTCTTCCAGTTTTACATATCCCTTCTTCTTGAAATCGTAATAGGATTTGACGCCTTTGCTGTCCATTTTATAGAAAGTCTTGCAACCTTTTTTGAGCATTTCTTCAATCTTGGAAGGAACTTTCTTGCCGAGTTTCTTCATGACTTCGACAGCTTCCTTAACACCTACGGCATCCCACGATTCGAAAGGACCAAGTTGATGATTGTATCCCCACTTCATCGCGTTGTCTATTTCTACGATGCTGTTACATATTTCGGGAATCCTGTTGGCGGAATAAATAAAGTTGTTGCACAGATATTCACGCAGATAATCACCGGCGGCATCCTGACCGTTGAATGCGACTTTCATGGAATTGGCAACACCGGAATCGGCCCACTTCTTGGCTTCGGAGATGGATTCGAACTTCGGTTTCTGAGCCACGGCATATTCCATCGTCTTCCAGTCCAGAGCGTACTTGACGTTTTTGCCTTTTTCATCTTTGACTTTCTTGTAAAAACCCCCCTTGGTTTTGTTTCCCAGCCATTTGTTGGCCATCATCTTTTCCTGAAAACTAAGAGGGAGAAAAGTGTCACGACACTCATCTTTCGGAACAGCGTCGTAAAGATTCTTGCTGACGTGAGCTCCGATATCCAGACCCACCAGATCCATGGTTCCAAAGATGGCGGTTCCGGGACGGCCGACCGCCTTGCCGACGATGGCATCAATTTCCTCTATCTTCAGACCTTTGTCAACCATGACCTTCTGGGCATTGCACAGATCATAAACACCGATGCGATTGCCGATGAAGTTAGGAACGTCCTTACATACGACAACACCTTTGCCCAAAACTTCCTCACAGAACTTGCTCATGTAAGCGATAACTTTCTTATCTGTTTCCTTGCCAGGAATAATTTCCATTAACTTCATATAGCGTGGAGGATTGAAGAAATGAGTTCCCAAAAAGCGTTTTTTAAAAGTTGCGCTGAAATCTGCCGAAATATCTTTAATCGGAAGCCCTGAAGTATTGGTGGAAACAATACAGTTCGGACCAACAATTTTTTCCACCTTGGCGAAAAGGTCCTGCTTGATTTTCAGGTTTTCGACAACAACTTCGCAAACCCAGTCACAGTCGGCCAATAACTTCAAATCATCTTCAAAGTTACCTATGGTAACCATTGACGCATTGCTCTTGGCATAAAAACTGGCCGGCTTCGATTTAGTCGCTCCGGCTAATCCATTGGCAGCAAACCGATTGCGCCAAGCCGGACTTTTCTCGGTTAATCCTTTCTTCTTATCATCCTCGGTAAGTCCTCCAGGGGGAATGATATCCAGCAGATAACACTCGATGCCGGCATTCGTTAAATGGGCTGCAATATTCGCACCCATCACTCCCGCGCCTAAAACGGCTGCTTTTTTGATCTCAAATGACATGTTCTCCTCCTTTGCCTTTTCTTACTTTAAACTTTTGGCTGATTATAAAAATCCTTAAACATTCATCATGGCTTTTTTAGGCCCCTGATGAATATCTCCAATGCTAATTTTGTTGTGGAACAAATTCTTTCCTTTCGTTTTGTTTGCGCCCCTGAAAAAATATACAAAGAAATAATACCGTTAAGCAGACCCCAAAACGCGTTTTGATTTTGCCTTAAATTAATTTCATCCGAAAATTCTTTCGAATCTATTCCTATCTGCAGTATTTTACCAATCACATCTATTGATTTGGCATTCGCGTTAAGAATTTGCGAGTTCAGTTTCTCGGGTAAATTCATTTCAGCCGGTTGCAGCATATACGCCATGAGTATTCTAAAAAGCTCACTATCATTCAGAAAAAAATCAATATATATAGTCGAAAATTCAGTCAGCATATCAGAAGCCGCAACTTTTTTCTCCAAGAGCACGGTAACCTGCCGGTTAAAATTATCAATGTCATTCAACAGGATTTGAGCATAAATTTCCTCTTTACTGTCGAAATAAAGATAAATTGATCCTTTTCCCAGCTCGGAAGATTTGGCTATTTCATCAACGGTAACTTTATTAAAACCCTTTTTAAAAAATAACGTGCGCGCTGACTTGAGAATTAGTTTTTTGCGGCTATCTTTTTCTTTAACTCTTCGCTCCAGAAGTCCCACAACAACTTTCTTCCTCATTCAAAAATGTAAAANNAAAAAAAATTATGTATTGAATATTATAGGATTATTTGAAAAATAACGTCTATGCATTTACACATCAAAAACAATTATCTCCCAATATAAAAAATCTTATTTTTGATTTAGATTTTTCCTTAGTGCCTTTGCAATTTTTAAATTTTTCTGCACTTTGATATTATCGGGATTAATACGTAAAGCCTTTTCAAAATTTTGCATACTTTCTTCAAGATTCCCTTTTTTTAACAGCACAAGGCCTAAAAGATTGTATGCGTCCCCATAATTAGGATTTTTTCTAATAGATTTTAGAGAATACTCTTCACATTTGTCAAGATTATTATCCTCTAAATACAACAATCCCAACACATAATATGCTTCAGCAGGAGCTTGAATTTCTTGAATGGCCTTTTTTAAGACACGAATCGCTTCGTGACGGTTGCCCAGTCTATTTAAAATGATCGCTTTATTCTTATACGCCGCATACACTTTGGGAGTTAATTTCAAACCCATATCGTAATAGTACAAGGCTTGCTCGTTTTTACCGTTTTTTGCCAATTCCTGGCCTATCAGTACATAAGCCACATAATTATTCGGATCTTTTTCCAACGTGCTTTCAAACAGGGTAAATGAATTTTGCCATTGTTTTTGTTGATGATGCGCGGCAACGGCAAGAAAACCAATGCTTAATAAAGATATCATGATTAATATCTTTTTATAAATATCTTTTTTGACTGAAAGCTGTTCTACTCCCCAAGCAATCATAATGAATAATCCGATAACCGTAACATACGCATAACGATCAGCCATCGTTTGCTCGCCAATCTGAATAAGCCCGATGACAGGAACCAGCGTCCCCAGATACCAAAACCAGCCGACAGGCAAATAAGGGTATTTTTTAAAATATTTACAGACAAAAACTGTAATAATGACTAACAATACCGAAAACAATAAGATCTGCCAAATACTGATATGAAGATACAAATAAGGAATAAACAGGTCGGTAGGCCAAAATATTTTTTTCACATACATGCCATAAGAAAAAATCGCATTTATGACCCTTTGGCTAAAAACAGAATCTATTGTTTGCTCGACTCGAAGTGCGGAAGCTGTGTGGGGGAAATAAAGCGTGATCCATATCGAAATTATCGATAAAAGAAATAAAGGTATTTTCTCCAGAATTAGAAATTTCAGTCTTTTTTTTGCCAGGCCGGCAGTAACATGACTTACTACTTTGTGCTGCTCACCTATTGCGGTTCGATTAAGCGGCCAATAATCGATGAGCAACAAAACAAAAGGCAGGGTTACCAGCATCGGTTTCGACATCAGGCCCAGGGCAAAACTGATCAATACCGGAACATAGCGTTTCCAGCCGGGCTGTTTCGCGTACCACACGTAGCACAGCATGGTCGTCATCCAGAAAAACATGCTGAGAACGTTTTTGCGCTCAGATATCCAGGCAACGGATTCCACGTTAATCGGATGGATGGCAAACAAGGCCGCAACGAAAGCGCTGCGCCAAATAGCCCCGGTAAGATGTCTAAAAAGCAAAAATAATAAAATGGCATTAAAAATATGAATAATCACGTTTGTCCAGTGATAACCGCCGGCATTAAAACGAAAAAGATGAAAATCCAACATAAAGGAAAGCCAAACCATCGGATTCCATAAACCGAAATAGTTTGTACTGAAAGCCCAGCGTAATCCATCTGCCGTAAATCCCGTCTGAACCTGGCTGTTTTCTGCAATATACGTAGGGTCATCAAAATTAATAAAATCATAATTTTGTACCGGCCAATAAACACAGAGGATTAAGACAATCAGTAGCAAAACAACAAGGATTGACTGTTTCCGGCTTATGTTAATCTTATCAGGCATTAAACAAATCTTATGATTAAATTTTTAAATGATTTTTATTTTCGGTTGATAACTTTCACTCTTCAGTAGTCAAAAACGCTCCATGTGATGCTTCAAGATTACAAAAATTTAATTCTTCTTAAAGCAAAGAATACCATTCTTAACAAAAGCCAGCCGTGTTTCCAGCGGCTGATATTGGTCGTTCCGTACGTTCGTTCCCGGTAGCGAACAGGAATTTCAACAATCTTCAGATTTAATTTAGCGGCTCCGAATAAAAGGTCAAAATCTCCGAACGGATCGAAATCGCCAAAATAGGAACGGTTTGCTGCAATTTTTTCATAATCGATTTTCCGGAGCACCTTTGTACCACATAGCGTATCTTTAATCGGCTGTCCCAGCAGCCAGGAAAAAACCAGACTAAAAAATTTATTTCCCACCAGGTTAAAAAAACGCATCGCTTCCTTTTCCATGGGATAAACCAGGCGCACACCGTTAACAAATTCCGCCTGGCCTTTATGAATCGCGTCATAAAAACGGGGCAAATCTTCCGGCGGCACCGTAAGATCGGCATCAAGAATCATCAGAATATCTCCCTCGGCCTGTCGGAATCCCAGACGAACGGCGTCGCCTTTCCCCTGGCCGGTTTGCCTGAACAATTTTGCCGGCCGCCGGGGATTTTCCCTGATGGCTTTTTGAATGGCTTCATAGGTATTATCCGTGGAACCGCCTTCAACAAAAATCAGTTCCGTTTTCCGCCCCATTTCCGGAACTCTTTCAAAAATCTGTTGGATGTTGCCCGACTCATTTCGCGCCGCAATCACCACTGATACGCTGGGCAAGTCCTCCTTATCTGAAGCAGCAGCCAGAGACCTGGCTGTAATGAAATGGGTCAATGCGAAGATTCGAAAAGGCCATAACTTGGCGACAAAACGATTCATCACGGAATCGATCAAGGGTGTGCGCAAAGGCCATATCATTTCCTCCCGGTGGTTGATCACTTCATAGCCGGCAAGAGAAAGCAATCCTCTTATATCTTCTACGGTCAGCCAGTTTTGCAGCAACATCGGTTTGGCCAGTCCCAATGATCTCACCAAACCAAGCGGCAATTCCCATAAACGGCTGTAAAAATTTATAATGATGCGCGATCTCGTCGTGGTTAAAGGCAATATCTTCTGAAAAACGGCCTGGACGTCCCACAACTCATTAACCACATCGGAAAGGATTACGTAATCAAACGTATCCTGCAATTCCAGTTCATGGACATCGGCAGTCACAAAATGCAGACGAGGATGACGCGCCTTTGCTTTTTCAATCATACCTTCGGAAAAATCGACGCCGACGCCGTAGGATGGATCAAGAGAAGCAAGCAGGTCGCCGGTTCCGCAGCCGATTTCTATCACCCTTTGCCCTGGCGGAACGGAGAACCGCACGACTTCCCGCAAACGTTCATGGTAATAAGCGTTAAACCTTCTCCATTGGTCTAGAGTTTCGGCAATCTTATCCCAATGTGCAATACGCGTCTTTTTGTAAATCTGATCATGAGAACTTTTCATATACGTTTCAGTTTTTTCATTTAGGGTATTCGTTTTTGAAATTTGAGTCTCACACTAAAACCCCTTCATAACTTATGCGCGCTATTTTTTTTCATAAACAAGACACTTATATTATCATAATAAACAATATGCCAGTCTTTTTCATGAATCATCAACGAATGAATTTTTGTCCCGGCCTTTAACAGCACAATATCGTGAGGATACTTTTTCAAAAAAATATCCCAATTATTCCTTCCATACGAAAAATCAAAATACTCTTTATGGGTGCTAGATTGATAAACAGTTTCATACCGGCCATCCATAGCCACACGACAATCCGGATAACATGACCAGATAAGGTATTCACCCCACTCAAAATGAGGGAGAATGTTTCCCTTAATATGATTATTCTTCATCCAATCGATTGCTTTCGTAGGATAAGAACCTGCAACCACTGCGAATCTGAAACTTGGAGCAAAGTTAATCTGTTTAATTGGGTAGACATAAAAGTATATGATGATTAGCAGGGATGAAAAAATGACCGGTAAAAAATTTATCAGGAATTTGAAGGATTTTTTCCCGCTCCCCCCTGCATCGACATATTCAGACAGATAAGCGGGCATATACGCTCCAAAGATCAATCCTAAAAAGATGCCGTGACGGACATGAGCAGTTCCCCAATAAACCACGACGGCAATAACCAAAAGTTCGGTGATGTCTTTTTTTTTGCGAAGGAAAGAGAAGAAAATCATTATAAAACTCATCACTAAAAAAAGCGTCACCGGGAATGTATAAACTTTAGACTTTAACGCCGTAGCGGCTGAATACCACTCCGTTATTTCAGGCCTGGGCATAAAAACGGCGTGAACGGTATAGATCCAATAGTCTATCCCATAAGGATTAATCAACGTGGCAAGGGAGGCAATCATTCCCCATTTAAGATACACAACCGCTATTTTCTTGCGTGCCAGACCTTCGCCCAAGGCATACAAAAATATCAAGCCCAGTCCGGAAACAAAACCGCCGTGAAAATTACACCAAAATATTTGAATCACCGGAAGCCATCGGAGGACAGTTATACTTTCTGTCTTTTTTGAGTATTCAAGAATGTAAAGAGTCAGGATAAAGAATAAAAAAGTGAAAATTTGAGCCCTCACAGGAACATAGCCAAAAGAGATTAATAAAACAGAGGGAATGATGATCATTAAAATATTAGAAAGACTGCCACCTTTTTTCAGAGCGGCTGAACAGACCAGATAAACTGTTAATAAAGCAGATAGATAACGAATCAATTGCAGGCTTTCCGGTCCCCAATATTTCACCAGACAGAAAAAAACAACCCCGGTCAGCCATTCATGATAAACCCACAATGGTTTTGTGGGCGTGTAGGCAAAAACATCCTGATAGGGAAAGAAGCCCTCTTCCCATAACAAGCGTCCGAAAGACAGATAACCCCACAAATCATAATCTGCCAGGCTTTTGTTGAATACGGTTATAAAAAAAATGTAAAAAATTAAACCTAAGGCAAGACCGCCCAGGCATTTGAAAAAATGATTTAATGAAGAGATTTTCGTCATTGGATCATTGTAAAAGTTTTGCGATATATCTTGAATAAGTTATCATTTTCAATCTTCAATCATACAACTCTCCACCGCAATGATTATCAAGTTTATTGATAACAAAAGCAATATTTTTTTCCTGTCCAGCAAAAAGTGCAAGCCAGTATATCATTGACAGGCATTTGTAATATTGTTAAATATTATCCGTTTAATATTGATCATTCCCATAAATAATATTTCCCGGATTATGGAGAGATCCTTTATTGCATGTCGATAAATAAAAACCACCTAATCTATCATTCCTTGGTATGGGTCGTTTGCATAGCCATTTTGCTGATATTATCAGTTGAATTCCTGTTAAACATAACGCCTCCCATTGCCCGTGATGCGCTTATTCATCATTTGGCCGTTCCCAAGCTCTGGCTTCAAAACGGCTGGTTCTATGAAATGAAATGGGCAAAATTTTCATACTATCCGATGAATGTTGATATCCTGTACATAATTCCTCTTTATTTTAAAAAGGATTTTCTTGCCAATTTTATTCATATGAGTTTCGGGATGGGAACCGCATTTCTTATTTATAATTATTTGAAAAACAGGATAAGTCTGATTGCAGGGCTTTTGGGGGTTTTGATTTTCTTAAGCACGCCGATGATATTTCGTTTATCAACACAAGCCTATGTCGATTTAGGCCTGATTTTCTTCACCACCGCAAGCATTCTCACCTTTATTCGCTATCGTGACAGCGCCTTCAAAGATTTTAAATGGTTATTTCTTTCATCTCTTGCCATGGGGCTCGCCTTGGGAACAAAATACAACGCCTTGATTGCATGGTTTTTTCTATCGGTGACGATTGTATTTGTTTACGCAAGAGATTCCAAAGAGCAGTGGGAAGCTTTCAAATGCGGTTTAATCTTTTTTTTCACCTCTCTTCTGGTTTTTTCGCCATGGTTGATTAAGAATGCTATTCTAACGGGAAATCCCTTTTATCCTCTTTTTCAGGGAATTTTCAATATAAGCAATACGGCAACGCAAAATGGCACTTATTCGGTTGTGTCCGGCAGAACATCCTCAGGAATTTTTCAATTCCGGGAAATAATGTACGGAGAAGGCTTTTGGGAAACTTTACTCATCCCCGTCCGCTATTTCTTTCAGGGACAGGATCACAGTCATCGTTATTTTGATGGCGTTTTGAATCCTGTTTTTATCATCCTGGCCCCATTCTCTTTCATGAATAAGTCCTTTTACCGTGACAAACTTTTTTTCACAGGCTTTGTTATATTTTTCATTCTTACAGCCACGTCCCTTGATCAAACAAGGATTCGTTATATCTTACCCGTCATCCCCATTTTATCGATCCTTGCCGTGATGGGCTTAATCAATATCTTTCATTGGGCGAATGGCCTTTCAATAAATCTGCGGATATCAGGTCTTGTAATTCTTACCTTGTCTTGCACGGCCTTCATGACACAAAATATCATTTACATTAAAAATTATTATCAAGACATCGGCCCGATGAATTACATTTTAGGCAAAGAATCAAGAGATGAATTCATTACCCGTCATAACAACGGTTACGCGGCGATTAAATATATTAATACGCACACGCCGAAAAACGCCAAAGTCAGATTATTTTTATTTGCCGGACGCGGATATTACCTGGACAGGCTTTATGAAGAGGGCCCCCATTACGGAATGTCTGACATTGGCGGCCTCGTTGCCAGTGCCCGGGATGACCATTCTTTTCAGGCATACCTGCGTTCCCTCGGTTGCACGCACTTACTGGTGCGAACTGAGTTATTTGAGAAATTTCTAAAGGATAATTATCCTCCGGCTACACGCGCATTATTCATCCGGCGGATGAGCGAGGCAACGAAAATTTTATATAATCAAGACGGCTGTGCCGTTTACGAAATAATCTCCAGATCGTAACAACGTTTCAGCCACAACAATCAAATCCCTGAAGGTTACTTCAACGATTCTTGTTCGCCGTAATGTGAGAGAGCTTATCTTTGGACGACTTTTTAAAACTATCTTTGAAGCGAAGGGTTCCGAAAAGCATAAAAACCCCTCCCAGAATCAGCATAAAAAAAGCAAAAACAAGAGACGGACTTCCTCCGTACATTGGAATATTGCGGTCGGCATTAGACGTATCGAATCGGATCTCCAGGGTGTCATTCACCTTCAAGACATCCCACTGCTGTTTGGCGATAGAACGGCTGGACGTTATCTTGCCACCGGAGGACTGTATAAACCAATAATCGATATAATAACTGCCGCCACCGTCGGATCCCAGCTTAAAATGTTTATTCGTTATATGACCGACAGCGTGTCCTTCATAATGCTGTACGCGCTTATATTCCGCATACGCACCCCAACTGCCGGCCACAAAAAACAATCCTATGCCGATACAGACCAAACCCCAGAAAAAGCGTGAAAAGGAAACCTTCAAGCGATACCTCCATTCCTGTTATGCGTGTCAGATAGAACTACTTGCCTTATTAAGAAAACTCAATAAATTTTTTAATATTATTTTTTAAGGATAAAAAAAGGGGCGTTTAAAACGCCCCTTTTAAAATCACGCGATTTTCAGCTTAGTTTATGGAAGAAGCGGTAAGTTCCATCACACCATTGGTTACGGTAACTACAGCATCCGTTACACCCCATCCGGTAGGACCTTCGCAGGTAATAGTCCCGTTGTTGCCGTCTAAGCTGGGTGTCGTCGTTACAGCTGTGGTCTGGCTATAGCCTGCACTCGCCAGAGCAGCTAGCGTATAAGCGGCTGAAGTTGCCTGGGGATTATCAACGGTATAAGCCACTGAAGCCGTGTAGGCATTCTTACAATCACTGTTCAGGGTTGAGACATAGCCTCTTTTTCTGTACTGGATAAACTGCGGAATAGCGATCGCCGCCAGAATACCGATAATCGCGATAACGATCATCAACTCAATCAACGTAAAACCTTTCTCTCCTTTGTTGCGGAAAATTTTTAACATAACATACCTCCTTAAAATTTTTTTTGTTTTGTGTCTGTTAGTAACCAAATGATGACATTTTGCCAATCATTTTAGTTAACCATGAACATTTTACCTTACTAAAAACTTTTTCCGTTGCTTTGATAAGAAGCAATTCATGTGCCAAATGCGAATGATGTTAAATATCGTATCATAAAATATTTTTTCGTCTTTAAAATCAATTATAAAAATTGTTCATATCGCATGAAACCGCAATATCCGACCCTGGAGAGAAGACTATTATGGTGTTTTTCACCAAACCACTGTTATTTAAACCACCAAAATTTGATTATTCTAGCATTATAAAACAGGGCAGCCATGAGTAAAGAATAACGATATTATAAAGTTATAATCACTTCGCCCGTTTACACAACATTTCAAGCTGGAATGATAAAATAATGCTGAACTACAATTTAACATGTGGTAAAAGCATTTCATGAAGATCAATATGCAAAACAAGATAAATATCAGTTACAAAGAAAAAATTCTGAGCCTGTATATCTCTCTGGCAGTGATTACACTTGCCGTTTTCTGGCAGGTCAATCAATTTGACTTCGTCAACATTGATGATGGCATTTACGTTACAGGAAACAATAGCATCCAGACGGGAATAAACCTGCAAAACCTTAAATGGTCGTTATTCTCTGTAGTTGAAGGCAACTGGCATCCGCTCACCTGGGTGTCCCTGATGCTCGATTATCAACTTTACGGGCTGAATGCCGGTGGTTATCACATGACCAATCTCATCCTGCATATCTTCAGCACCCTGTTGCTATTCCGGCTTTTCAACCGAATGACCGGAGCTCTCTGGAAAAGCGCCTTTGTTGCCGCTCTGTTCGGGATACATCCCCTCCACGTGGAATCGGTTGCCTGGATCGCTGAACGGAAAGATGTTCTAAGCGGTTTTTTCTGGATGCTGACGTTATGCCTGTATGTTTATTACACGGAAAAACCGCTCATCAGAAGATATTTGCTTGTTCTTTTCAGTTTTCTCCTTGCTTTGATGAGCAAACCCATCGTGGTCACGTTGCCGGTGATTCTGATTCTTCTGGATTACTGGCCGTTAAACCGTTTCACATCGCAAAAAGGCAGCTTCTTCATATGGCAGCTCAAAGAAAAATGGCCTCTCTTCGTCTTGTCCGTTGTTTTTTCTTTTATCACGCTCTACGCCAGATATGCGCCATATGGGAAAGATTTCCAGTCTTCCATCGGTTCCCGCCTGGCCAATGCTGTCATGGCTTTTCTAACCTACATAGAGAAAACGTTGTGGCCTCAGGACATGTCTTTTTTCTACCCTTTCTCTTCACAGATTCTAATGGGGTATTTTTTCGGATCATTGCTTCTGATGATCATCATCAGCGCTTTCGTTTTCGTAAGGGTTCAAAAACTGCCATATTTTTTCGT
>DJVN01000169.1:13390-39839 GCA_002441205.1 Syntrophaceae bacterium UBA6255
CTGGCCTGGGGAATACCGGCGTTGATAAAAAGTGAAAAAATCAGAAAAAAGGTTTTGTTTCCTGCGGGAATTGTCTTTCTGGTTATTATGGCATTATTGGCACGGCAACAATGCGGCTACTGGAAAAACAGCATCGCTCTCATGAGCCACGCCCTGCAAGTGACCAGGCATAATTATCTGGCCCATAATAACATGGGGTTGGCTCTTCATTATCACGGTAAACTTTCAGAGGCGATCGAAAACTATAATGAGTCGATACGTCTGAAACCTTCTTATGCATACCCATACAATAACAGAGGAATTATTTATGGCGAACTGAAACAGTATCAACTTGCCATGAATGATTTTAATGACGCCATCCGAAGAATGCCGCTTTATGCCGATGCCTATTATAATAGGGGACTTACTTATGGTAATCTGGGCCGGCATCAGCTGGCCATGAAGGATTACAACCACACCATCCGTTTAAAACCGGATTATACAAAAGCGTACATAAACCGGGGCGTTGCTTATTTTAAGCAGGGCAATAAAATTTTAGGCTGCAAGGATGCGCGGAAAGCATGCGCTCTGGGAAATTGCACCGTATTGCAATCCGCTGATTGTCGTTGATTTCCGGCCAAAAGGGGTATGAAATTGACAAGTGCAATGAATAACATCTTATCATCCTCCGCTGCCAAGAACATCTTCAGAAAAATAATGCCGATCCTTCTGCTTTTATGTTTTGTTTCTGTCTGTTTTTTCAGCCAGTTTTCAAACTCGGTAACGGTAGACGAATTTTCTCATTTTCCGTCCGGCTTGTATATTCTAAAAACTCGCGATTGGCGAATGAATAAAGAAGCCCCTCCGCTGATTAAATGTCTGCCGGCCTTGAGTTCTCTGATTACGAAACCCAAAATAGAAACGCAACAATTTCAGGATTCACCCAATACGTGGCGTCTGGGATATACCTTCATGAATCTTAACAGAAACCAGTATCAATCCATTTTCGCACACGGCCGTTGTATGGTCATTATTTTAGGTTTTCTACTGGGACTCACAATTTATTTCTGGGGCAAAGAACTTTATGGATACAAAGGAGCGCTTTTGGTCCTCTCCTTATATGCGTTTAATCCAAACATTCTGGCTCATTCCTCTCTGGTGACTATTGACATTGGTGCAAGTCTGACGATATTTTTTAGTGTTTATTGTTTATGGAAATACTTGCACAAACCAGCAGCCTTTTCAATCACACTTGCCGGAGTTGCTCTGGGTCTGGCACAGCTAAGTAAATTTACGGCGCTGTTGCTTTATCCGATTTATTTTTTCATTTTCGGAACTTTATGCATTGTCGGTAGCTTTAAAAAGAACGACCGGGATATAAAATTTCCGGCAACAATTATCATCAAATACAGTAAAGATTTTTTCATAATAATTTTAATAAGCATCTTTATCATTAATCTCGGATATCTTTTTTCGAACTCGTTTCTTCCTGCATCAGAATATAATGTCTCAAGCGACCTTCTGAAAAATATTTTATCATTATTTTGGAGCGGGCTCCCCATCCCCTTACCTTACGATTATCTGACGGGCTTTGATTATCAATTAGCTCAAGCGGCAGGGGGACACCCTTTCTACGTAAGTTATCTCATGGGCGAACATTCGTTAACGGGTTGGTGGTATTACTATGTTATATCTTTTTTAGTTAAAAATCCTGTTCCTTTTCTCATCATGCTCGCTATGACAATAATCGCCTGTATGAAAATCAGAGCAGCAAAAACGGATACTGTAAGTTTTCTTTGCATATGGGTACCGGCAGTAGCTTATTTCATTTATTTTTCTTTTTTCACTCACACTCCCATCGGCATCAGATATTTGCTGCCTATATTTCCCTTTCTGTTTCTGGCATCCGGCTTTCTTTTCCATCAGACCATCATAAAATTTAAACGGATGCAATATCTTTTGATGTTGCTCATGGTTTCGTATATTACATCCTCACTCGTTGCTTTTCCGAATTACTTATCCTATTTCAATATTGTCGCCGGAGGCTCCCGAAACGCAAGCCACTGGCTGATTGATTCCAACCTGGACTGGGGACAGAGCCTGCCGGCCTTAAAAAAATATATGGACAAAAATAACATTGATAAAATCAAACTGGGGTATTTTGGACGGGTTGATCCTGAAATATACGGTATCGACTATTCTCTTGCTGAACAAAAACCAACGCAAGGAATATACGCCATCAGCATTAACTTTCTCGTGGGAAGACCTTATTATCTTTTAAAGGAAAACACGCACGAATTGCTGTACATCGACATCAACTACTATGATCAATACAGGCATCTCGAGCCGTCTGCCGTTGTCGGTCATTCGATTTACATTTTCAATATGAGAAAAAATATTTCCGAACGTTCTTCAGGGGAGTAAATTTATTGATGGATCATCATCATTCATTTGTAAAGAATATAAAAACCTTCGTCACAAAGATGAGCGCGAGAAAAATAAATCCACTCCAGAGTCCAATGACATGAAAATTCTGCTTGTGCGACCACCGAGTTTTAAAATGCCGATCATCATTCCCAATCTCGGATTGGGATACCTTGCTGCCGTTTTGAGAAATAACAGACATACCGTCAATATACTTGATTGCGCAAAAAAACGGATGAACCATCGAAAGTATCGGGATTATCTCATGGACGAACAACCGGACATCGTCGGCCTCCAAATGTACACGTGTGATTTTACGTCAGCCAGGCAATGCATTGATATCGCCAAAGCCTTAAACAGAAATACCGTTACAATCGTGGGGGGACCTCATCCTTCCGGTGATCCTGAAGGAACCATGGAAATTGCCAACCTGGATTATGCTTTTACGGGAGAGGCCGAATCAGGTTTTCCACGATTATTACAGCACATTCAATTTCCCGATAAAATTGATATCGACTCTATCGAAGGATTAATTCATCGCCGTGACGAAAAAATAAAAATAAACAAAAGAGGCTACATCGAAAATCCGGATGATATCCCCTTCCCCGGTTGGGATCTGATTGACCCCACGACATATCCGGTTGCTCCGCACGGCACGTTTTCAAAAAGTCTACCGATTGCTCCCATCATTACCAGCCGGGGATGTCCGTTCAAATGCACATATTGCGGAGTGCGTGTCAACACCGGCAGAAAGTTCCGTATGAGGAGCATCGACAATGTTATTGAAGAAATAAAGTATTTGCGGAAAGAATTTGGAATCAAGGAATTTCATATCGAGGATGATAATTTCACGCTGGACAAATCCCGCGTCCTGGAGTTCTGCAATAAACTTAGAGAACAAAATATTATGATCGACTGGGCCTGCACGAACGGCGTCAGACTGGACACGCTGGATAAAGAATTACTGCAAAACATGGAAAGCGCCGGTTGTTATTCGTTTTCCGTAGGTATCGAATCCGGTTCTTCAAGAATCATTGCGGACATGCAAAGGAACGAGACGCTGGATTTGATGATCGAAAAGATTAAGCTCGTCTCCTCAACAACAAAAATTCGAATGACAGGCTTCTTCATGATCGGTTATCCTGCTGAAACAATCGAAGATATTGAAAAAACTATCGAGCTGGCCCTAGAACTTCCTTTCCACAGAGCGCAGTTCAGCAACTTCCTTCCTCTTCCGGGAACGGAAATATATGATCGCCTTATCCGAAACGGAGACATCGCTCCCGATGCGCAGCCCTGGGACCTCTACCAAAACAATCGTGTCATCTATGCGCCAAAAAATATTTCAAAAAAGGAAGTGCGCCGACTGATGAAAAAAGCATTTGCCGCGTTTTATTTTCGTCCCCATATCCTTTTCGGATTGCTAAAAGAAATCCATTCCATGAACCAGCTTCGTACGGTGATTCGCCGTTTTTTTGATGTTTTCAGGTAAACATTCTGTTTTATTGAATCTGCATCATTTATTTCATATCGTTCAATTGTCCCTCGGACTGTTCGCATCCTGTAATTAATGATTCAACATCTCGTAAAAATATGATAGTAGTGTAATTTCAAAAAAAGGAGCCCAAGATAATGTTTGAAGTAACGATTATAAAATCATTTTCCGCCGCTCATCTTCTTGCTGATATAGGCGGCAAGTGTGAAGAACTGCACGGCCATAATTTTAAAGTGGAGATAACTGTTGCGGCTGAAAAGCTG
This sequence comes from Syntrophaceae bacterium UBA6255, assembly GCA_002441205.1. Lineage (GTDB taxonomy): Bacteria > Desulfobacterota > Syntrophia > Syntrophales > Smithellaceae > Smithella. The sequence goes on from DJVN01000169.1 coordinate 17,552, forward strand.
AATGACATAGGCATATTAGTTGATTTCCGGTTTTTGAAAAAAGTCCTGGAGGAAATTCTCGAGGACATTGACCATAAACATCTCAATAATTTAACTGCTTTTTCCGGCGTCAATCCCACTGCAGAAAATATAGCAAAATATATCTTCGAAAAAATGGATTCCCGGATAAAAACCGCAGGCGTTAATATGACGAGAGTCAAAATTTGGGAATCAGACAATGCCGCGGTTACTTATTCCCTGTAATGACAGGAAGCGATCACATAAAAGCTTTGAGACTTGCTATGATTGATATTCAAAACCAGAAAGATTTTCGAAAAATTGATATAAAAAAAGTCGGTGTCAAAAATATAAAATATCCGATTATCGTCCTGGATCGGGCGCGGGGAACACAGCTGGTCAACGCCACCATCAACATGTACGTGAACCTGCCGCATCATTTCAAGGGCACGCATATGAGCCGCTTTGTGGAGGCCCTCAACGAGTTCAAAGGCCAGATCAACATTAAAACATTCCGGACCATTCTGGAGAAAATGCGGCAAAAGCTTCATGCCCATTCCGCGCATATGGAAATTGAATTCGCCTATTTTCTGGAAAAAACGGCTCCTGTATCCAAGGCAAAAAGTCTGATGGAGTATGGCTGTATCTTAATCGGAGAAAGCAGCGCGGAAAAGTCTGATTTTCTGGTAGGCGTTACGGTTCCGGTTACAACCGTCTGCCCCTGCTCCCGAGAAATAAGTCAATACGGTGCTCATAATCAGCGCAGCATCGTCACGACCAAAGTCCGTTTTAAAAAATTCTTCTGGATTGAAGATTTGATCAAAATCGTAGAGGACTCCGCCAGCAGCGAGGTCTATTCGCTTTTAAAAAGAGTCGATGAAAAATACGTCACGGAACAGGCCTACGAAAATCCAAAATTCGTGGAAGACGTTGTCCGCAGTGTTGCGGTAAAATTAAATAAAGACGATAATTTTACCTGGTATTGCGTCGAAGCAGAAAATTTCGAAAGCATCCACAACCACAGCGCCTATGCTCTGGTGGAGAAAGGATAATTCATGGCGGTGAAAAAAACGCAAAGTTTCTTTAATCTCTATCATCAGGGCTTCATCCGCGCGGCGGTTTGCATCCCGGAAATCAAGGTAGCCGATCCCGTCTTCAACACGCAAAAAACCATTGAAATGGCTCGCGAGGCCGCAAAGCAAAAAGCGATTATGGCAATTTTTCCGGAAATGGGATTATCCGCCTACTCAAATGAAGATTTGTTCCACCAGGATGCTCTTTTGCTGGGGGTGCGGGAAGCCATTGCCGAGGTGAAAAAAGCTTCCGCAAAGATCAATATGATCATGATTGTGGGTGCCCCGCTGCAGGTCGACTGTCGTCTTTTCAACTGCGCGATCGTTTTTTACCGCGGACAAATCCTCGGCGTTGCGATCAAATCATATCTGCCCAATTACCGCGAATTTTATGAGGGCCGGCAATTCACTCCGGCATCCGCCGCGTTTTCTTCCACCATTGAACTGGCCGGACAAAAGGACATTCCTTTCGGCGCGGATATTATCTTTCAAGTCGCCAATATCAAGCATTTCAATTTCTTTATCGAAATATGCGAAGACCTCTGGGTGCCGATCCCGCCGTCGAGCTTCGCGGCAATGGCCGGAGCGACCATTATCGGTAATTTATCGGCATCCAACATCACCATCGGCAAATCCGAGTACCGTCAGCAACTGGCGGCCAATCAATCGGCGCGTTGTGTCGCCGCTTATCTTTACGCCGCTGCCGGAGCGGGAGAATCGACAACGGATCTGGCCTGGGATGGACATGCCATGATTCATGAAAACGGCAATCTGCTGACCGAATCACCCCGCTTTTCTCAACAGGCTCAAATCATTGATGCCGATTTAGACCTCGATCGTCTTGCGCAGGATCGCATGCGTTTAACGTCTTTCAGCAAAAACGCCTCCGTGCATCAAGAAAAAATTCTATCCTTCCGGAAAATAAAATTTGACGTCAGCATTCCCGGAGGCGCCATTCTCCTGAAGCGGGAATATCCACGATTCCCCTATATTCCGGCCGATCCTTCCAAACGCGATCAGCGATGCTACGAAGCGTACAACATCCAGGTTCAGGGTCTGGCCAAACGTCTGAAATCTTCCGGAATCCCGAATATTGCCATCGGTGTTTCCGGCGGTCTGGATTCCACGCACGCCCTGATCGTTGCCGCTAAAACAATGGATTTGCTGGAATTGCCCGGAAAAAATATTAAAGCCTACACCATGCCGGGATTTGCCACCTCCCAAAAGACCTATAACAACGCCATGAAATTGATGAAGGCTCTCGGTGTTGAAGTCAATGAAATTGACATCAGGCCCGCCTGCCTGCAAATGCTCAAAGACATCAAGCATCCGTATTCCCGCGGCAAAAAAATATTCGATATAACATTTGAAAACGTTCAGGCCGGACAGCGCTCGGCGCATCTTTTCCGCCTGGCCAACATGCGCAACGCGCTGGTGGTCGGGACGGGAGATTTAAGCGAACTGGCCCTGGGCTGGAGCACCTACGGCATCGGCGATCACATGTCGCATTACAACGTCAATGCCAGTGTTCCGAAAACGCTTATTCAGCATCTGATCCGCTGGGTCGCCAATACGCATCAATTCTCACCGGCGGTTTCCGAAATTCTCATCGATGTACTGGAAACAGAAATATCTCCGGAATTGATTCCGGGAAAAAACAAAGATCAGCTGGTTCAGAGAACGGAAGATACGATCGGTCCCTATGAATTGCAGGATTTCAATAATTTCTATATTACCCGCTTCGGATATCTGCCTTCCAAAGTGGCTTTTCTGGCTTATCACGCCTGGAAGGACAGAAAAAAAGGACTCTGGCCTGATATCGCGATGGACAAAAGAAATGCCTACAGCCTGAAGGAAATCAAAAAATGGCTTCGCGTTTATTTGTATCGATTTTTTAAAACATCGCAGTACAAACGCTCCTGCGTGCCCAACGGGCCCAAGGTCGGATCCGGCGGCTCGCTTTCACCGCGGGGGGACTATCGCGCACCGAGTGACAGCGAAGCTGACATCTGGCTGAAAAACTGGGAAACGATTCCGGAGGATAAAATCAGGAAATGAGAGAAACCTACAAAGATTTTGATGCCACTGAATTATTTTGTTCCCGGTGCAAAAAATCAGTACCCGTGAGGAAAAGACTGTTATTAATTCTTCAGGAAGGCGAAAAATACGATTACACGTGTGTTTACTGCGGAACGTCCATCGGCGACAAACTGGTCAAAGAAAATAAAAATTCCGGTTTAATCCTCAATTAAAATCATTTTTCGGATTTATTTTTATGCAGGGCTGTTTTCAATTTCTCCGCCAGCAAACCTGATCCCAGTTTTTCCTGCGCATCGTTATAAACCAGGCTGACTTCTTTTCCACTTGCACCCTCACCCAGATACTCCGCCAGAACCTCTCGGCTGTGAACATCTTCATGGCAATAGACGCAAAGATTTTCCCAGTTGCTTCCATCGGCGGGATTGTTGTTATGATTGCCGTCTTTATGATGGACGGTTAAAAGATGCCTTTTCGATTCAGGAAACTCCCGGCCGCATCTCGCGCAGACAAGGCCGTTAATCGTGAGCGACTTTTCCCGGTAATCTTCTCTCCACGAAGACTGTTGCGCCTTCTTCATTTCCCGCACCAGATCCTCCGTTGATTTACCCGGCCCGGAAGAAGGCGCAGCGGGCTTTTTCTGTACTTTTACACTGCCCCACTTGCTGGAAAATGTCATTTTGGCCATATCAATTTATTTTAACGTCTCATTTTTTTCTTTGTTTAAAAGCACTTCCGTAAAAATCCGCATGCCTTTAGCAACGGCCACAATATTTTTTATGATGTGGAAAATGGGAAGTTTCAGGACCAATGGGGCTAAATACTGTATATTGTTTATAATATCAGCAAGAACAACTCCAGACACATGCGGCGTGCTGGTGAGGGATTGAATCTTTTTATTGACTAAGGAAGTTGAATGATTCACATGGGTGGTAATCTCTTCCAGATTCTTCAATATGAGGGGCAGACTTTGATTTAAAGTCTGCTGGGTTATAGAAATATCTTTTGATATGCGCCATATTTGTATAACGACCGGAATACAAAGAATCACCAACACGATCAATATACTTACTAAGATTGGTAAGGCAATTTCCAGATACATTAATCATCTCCTGTATTGTTTATTGTTCTGTTATTTTCAATTTACAATTTCTGCTTTCAGTGCACTTCCACCGCTTTGCGGGATAGTTCGACTAATGCTTCAATCTTCGCTTCGTCGATTTTAGCAAGTCTCACTACGTTTCTGAAATTTGGGTCTCATTAAATTTTCTCTTTGGAGCTTTCTTCTTTATACGCTTCCAACCCTGCATCAATCGCCTTTTTGAATCTACTTTTATTATTCTGCAAAGAGTCGACACTCTGGGCGGCTAATTCGCCGACCTTACTTCCCATTTCCGAGGCTTTTTCTTTCGCCGATTCATTAAAGTCTTTCAAATGTTTCAGAGAGGATTCATAAGCCAGCCTGCTTTTTTCTGCTGCCTTTTCATACTCTTCTTTAGCTTTGGCGAGCATTTCATTGGCCGTACGTGAAAGATCTTCACGGGTCTCTTTACCACTCTTGGGAGCAAATAAAATACCCAATGCCATGCCAATCAATCCACCGATAAACAAGCCTTTCAATAAATCACCATTTTTCTCCGTCATCATAACCTCCTGTTAAAGTCGAAGATTCGTATACTTGATAAAGATTTCTTTATTTCAGGAAAACACTTTTTAAAACTTTTATCAAATTTTTCTATCTGTCTGGTTACAGTATAACATATTATTAAGATTTTAACCTTATCAGGAATAAAAAAATCGGACATTCCTTGATAGGAACGTCCGATTATTTATCCTGCTGATTTACTTTCAAGCAATTATTTTGCAGGTGCAGGCGCTGCTTCAGGTGCGGGAGCTTCAGGCGCGGGAGCTTCAGGCGCGGGAGCTGCTTCAGGAGCCGGAGCAACCGGTGCTTCAACTTTAGGAGCCTCGGCTGGTGCTGGCTCTTCAGCTTTTTTGCAGCCGACGACTGCCAAAGACAAAGAAGCAACAAAAAGCATAGCGACAAAAATAGCAAATAATTTTTTCATTAACGGCAAACCTCCTTTCAAAGATTTCATAATTCCTGGCAAAATGCGCCAAGTCCTTGTATTGAGGCGGAAGGATACGCCTTTTTTGGGCGTTGTCAAGTACATTTTTCTACAAATTTTCGGGGCAATTTCCGGGTAATTTATTGTAAAAAAAACTCAACCTAAAAAGATTTTTAAACTTAACGAAATGAAACTCCCGCCGCAAGCAGCGGGATATCTTCCCGGATTATATATTCTTCTGCGTCGCGAGCGACGGGGAATTTAACCCATAGAGATTAAAACGATATCGTTATGATTTTATTGATAATATTTTGAAGTTGTCAAATCTACGTCGGCTTTATTTAATCAACAAAGTGGAGTTTTTCGTCAATTATATTTTTTCAGGGAACAGGCTGGATATTGTCAGTATTTTTTTTCTATGATACTGACCACAGTAAAATCACTATAAAGTTTTTACAATATAACAATTACTCTTAAACGAATGACACGAACGCATAGCGAAAAAAAAGAAAGACTGACCGATTTGATTGAACTCATCAGGAAACTGCGCGCACCGGATGGCTGCCCCTGGGATCGGCAACAAAAAAAGGAAGATATCGGCAAATACATCCTGGAAGAAGCGTATGAAGTGATTGACGCTCTCGGCAACCCCGATAACCGGGGATTAAAAGAAGAATTAGGCGATCTGCTTTTTCAAATATTATTTTTGACTGAAATATGCGCTGAATCAGATTTCTTTTCACTAAGCGATGTCATGGACGGCATTTATGAAAAGATGATCCGGCGTCATCCGCACGTATTTGGAGATATAAAAGTCAATTCCGTGCAGGAAGTCAAAAACAACTGGCAGAAAATAAAGATTGAAGAACGTAGCGGGAAAGAGAATGATAAAAATATTTTTGCCAGTATTCCGCGCTCGCTTCCAGCCCTGAAACGCGCTCAGAAGATTACTGCAATAGCCTCGACCTATGGTTTCGACTGGAAGGACACTCCCGGCGTTCTTGAAAAGTTGAAAGAAGAACTTCAGGAATTTGACACTGCCGTAAGGACAAAAAATAATATCGCCATAGAGGAAGAGCTGGGAGACATCCTATTCACTTTTGTCAATTTAAGCCGTTTCCTGCATGTGGATTCCGAAACGGCATTATCCAAAACAACAGAAAAATTTTTACGGCGTTTTTCCCGGGTAATAAAACGGCTTGCCTCTCTCGGGATTCCGCTGGATGATGCAACATTGGAACAAATGGATGAACTTTGGAATGAAGAAAAATTAAAGGATTTAAAATGAAGGATTTTCTTTGCGTACTGGGATTAATTTTCATCATTGAAGGACTTCCCTATTTTGTCTTTCCGGAAAAATTAAAAGTTTATCTTGCCAAAATAACAATGATTCCCGATTCAACATTAAGATTTATGGGAATCACCGCCATGATTGCCGGTCTTATTCTACTGTACTTTGGACGCCGGTGAAAACAATAGCCTTGAGAGTGAAATTATCCTCTGATTATTTTTTCAAACATGGTCTTGATGAAACGGTCCTATGGATTTAAAAGATTTTTCATATCATTTGCCGGATGAGCTTATTGCTCAACATCCCCACGCCCGGCGCGATCATTCGCGGCTGCTTTTTCTTGATAAGCAAAAACAAGAAATGAAGGATTTATTTTTCTTTCGTCTCCCTGATTTATTGGAAAAGGGTGACGTGCTGGTTATTAATGACTCCAGGGTCATTCCGGCCAGGCTCTTCGGCAAAAAGCCGACCGGAGCATTGATGGAAATATTGTTGCTGACAAAAAAGAAATCAGATCAAGAGTCGCAAACATGGGAAGCGCTGATCCGGCCGGCTAAAAGACTGCGCGAAAACGACGTTATCAATCTGGAAGATAACGGCAAAGCAAATGTTTTAGCGCGCGTATCAGATAAAAAATGGCTGCTGGAATTTTTCGTGCCGGATGGATTCGACAATTATTTAAAAAAATTCGGCAGAGCGCCTCTTCCCCCTTATATCAAGCGCGATAAAGACGTTTCACCCGATATGAAAGACCTGGAGCGTTATCAGACTATTTACGCGCAGAATCCCGGTTCCATCGCGGCGCCCACCGCCGGATTGCATTTTTCAGAAGATGTCATTAAAATCTTGCGTGCCAAAGGCATTCAGTTTGTTCCGATAACCCTGCACGTCGGTTTTGGCACTTTTCTGCCGATAGAAGTCAATGAAATCGAAGATCACGTTATGGAATCTGAGTATTACGAAATCAGCCCGGAAAGCAGCATGATCATTAATAATGCCCGGCGCCTTATCGCCGTGGGAACAACATCCACGCGTACGCTGGAAAGCGCTTGCGATCAGCATGGATATGTCCATACGCAATCCGGTTTCACCAATCTTTTTATTTATCCCGGCTACAAATTTAAAAGAGTTAACGGGCTCTTGACCAATTTTCATTTGCCGCAATCATCATTGTTCTTGCTTGTTTGCGCTTTTGCAGGTACGGATTTGACAAAAAAAGTATATGCCCACGCAGTGGAAAACCAATACAGGTTTTACAGCTATGGTGACTGTATGCTGCTTCTTTAATAATTTAAAAATTATTGTGAGACTCAAATTTCAAAAACGCAGTGTATTGAAATTTGTAAGTCGAACAATCCCGCACAGCGGAGGGTATAATACCCCCGCAGCTTGCTGCGGAATTAGGGTCCAGTCCCGATAACAATCGGGATTGCCCTGGGGTTCATACCCGTGATTTTTAGCGTTTTTGGACAGATAATATGCCTTTTCAATTTAATCTAAAAAAACAAGATATGGGCACTTCCGCAAGGCTGGGGGAAATGGTTACGCCCCACGGAATTGTGCATACGCCGGCTTTCATGCCGGTGGGCACGCAGGGAACCGTCAAATCGATGTTGCCCGAAGAAATTAGAAATTGCGGCGCGGAAATTATTCTGAGCAACACATATCACCTTTATTTGCGCCCCGGACATGAAACTGTTAAAAAACTTGGCGGTCTGCACAAATTCATGCATTGGCCCGGTCCTATCTTAACCGACAGCGGCGGTTTTCAGGTCTATAGTCTAGGAGCTTTGCGTAAAATTACGCCGGACGGGGTTATGTTTCGTTCCCATATTGACGGCTCCAGACATTTTCTGACTCCGCAGCAAGCGATTGAAATCCAGGAAGCGCTCGGAGCGGATATTATGATGTGCCTCGACGAGTGCACGCCGTATCCGGCAACGCCGTCCCAAACCGAAAAATCATTGAATCTGACGGCAAAATGGGCTCAACAATGTAAAAATGCCAAAACAAACAGTGAGCAGGCGCTGTTTGGCATTGTACAGGGCGGTTCTTATCTTGATTTACGTCAACAATCACTGGATCAAATTGCTCCCCTTAACTTTGACGGCTATGCATTGGGTGGTGTCAGCGTTGGCGAACCCAAGGACATCATGTATAAAATCACTGAATCCATTACCCCTTTGCTTCCCGGGCATAAACCGCGTTACCTGATGGGTGTCGGAACACCCGAAGACATTGTTTTCGCAGTATCGTGTGGAATCGATATGTTTGACTGCGTCATACCGACCCGTTGCGCGCGTCACGGATTATTGTTTACAAATTCAGAAAATGTTGTTATAAAAAACGCCCGCTGGCGGGAAGATAATAATCCCATTGATGAAAATTGTGATTGTTATACCTGTAAAAATTATTCCCGTGCCTATTTAAGGCATCTTTATTTTGCCGGCGAAATACTGGCGATGGTGTTAAACACCATTCATAATATTCGCCATTATATGCGTCTCATGGAAGATATAAGAACGGCAATAAGTGAAAACCGTTTGGGTGAATTTAAAAAAAGTTTTAATAAATGAAGATGAATTTATAAATAATTCTGATAAAGAGCATATATTAAGGAGGAAGTTAAATTGATATCATTAGCATACGCAATGGGCGGAGCTCCCGGCAGCCAGCCGTCCGCTGGAGGTGGAGATTGGGGATTTATCATTACGATGGTAGTCATATTCTTTATTTTTTATTTTCTAATGATTCGCCCGCAACAGAAAAAACAAAAAGAACTCAAGGCCATGCTGGACAACCTTGCCTACGGAGATATGGTGATGACCACCGGAGGCATACACGGCAAGATTACCGGGTTGACCGATACGGTGATTACGCTGGAAATTGCCGATAAAGTAAGAATTAAGGTTGCCAGAAGCGCCATCGGGACCATTGTTCAGAAATCCGGTTCGGCCGCACCGGCAGCGCCAACCAAGTCATAATTTTAAGAAAGGGGCATTTCATGTTCAAATCTTTGAAGCTCAGAGGAGCGATCACTTTAATTGTTTGTCTTGGCTCTTTATATTTCTTAATCCCGACATTTATCTCCAACATACCTTCTCCCTGGGATAAATATATGTTTAAAGAAAAGATTCATCTGGGACTGGATTTGCAGGGAGGCATGCACCTTGTTCTGGAAATTGACACGGACAAGGCGCTGGAAGCGATGATAGAAAGAACGTCTAATGATTTAAAAGAATCATTGATGGACAGCAAAGTGCGTTTCCGTAATCTGGAAAAAGTCGACAACGCTAAAATCATCATGGAACTGACCGACTCCGACGGGAAAGCAGCGTTGGAAAAAGTCCTGCGCGACCATTATCCGGATCTCGAAATAGAATCAACCACCCCGCGGGAAACCGGACAGTTTGTCACTGTGATATTTAACGAAAAAAGGGCGGTGGAGTTAAAAAAATTAACCGTGGAACACTCCCTGGAAACCATCAGAAACAGAGTGGATCAGTTTGGAATATCGGAGCCGGAAATTATACCGGAGGGAAACAACAGGATTCTCGTTCAACTTCCCGGAATCAAAGATCCGGAGAGAGCAAAAAATCTCATCGGGAAGACAGCTCTTCTGGAATTCAAGCTGGTTGACGATGAAAATTCCCTGGAAGAAGCCCTGCGCGGAAATATTCCGGATGGAGATGTCGTCGCATATGGTTTGCGTGCCAATCGTTCCACCGGAGAAAGGGGATCATCCCCCTTCTTATTGAAAGACAGAGCCTTGCTGACCGGCGCTTCACTGGAAACAGCCAAGGTGCAGATTGCCGACCGTTTTGGCGACGTTACCGTCGGATTGAAATTTAATTCCCAGGGAGCTGTTGATTTTGAAAGAATCACCGGAGAAAATGTGCGCAAACGACTGGCCATTGTCTTGGACGGCGTGGTGCATTCCGCCCCTGTCATTCAGGAGAGAATATCCGGCGGTCAGGCGCAAATCACGGGCAATTTCACCATAGAAGAAGCGCGTGATCTCGCCATCGTTTTACGGGCCGGCGCCCTTCCCGCGCCGGTCAACATCCTCGAAGAAAGAACGGTTGGTCCTTCACTGGGCAGTGATTCCATTCGGCAAGGTGTCATGGCAACCATCATCGGTTCACTGTTGGTTATTTTATTCATGATTGTTTATTACCGCCTTTCCGGCGCAGTCGCTGATATTGCGCTCATCGTCAATATATTTTTGATCCTAGCGGTTCTTGCGGCCTTTCGGGCAACCCTGACCCTCCCCGGCATCGCCGGCATGCTCCTCACGGTTGGTGTCGCGGTTGACGCCAATATTCTGATCTTTGAAAGAATCCGCGAAGAATTGCGTACGGGTAAAACCGTCCGCCTGGCCCTGGACACAGGCTACGACAGGGCATTCATTACGATCATCGACACGCATATCACGGGCATTGTCTCTGCTGTTGTTCTCATCTTTTTCGGGACGGGTCCGATTAAAGGATTCGCGGTAACAACGATTATCGGTCTTCTGGCCAGTCTGTTCACCGCCATTTTTATTACGAGGGTAATCTTCGATTACGTTATATGGAACTACAACATTAAAAAATTGAGCATTTAAAATTCAGGCATACGCAGGAGATATAGTATGAGCATGGAGTTGATCAAACCAGGTGTTAACATAGATTTTGTCGGAAAAATGAAATATGCATTGGCTTTCTCAGTCATCCTGATTGTCATCGGCATTGCGTCAATTATATATCATGGTGGCTTTAATCTCGGCATTGATTTCGCCGGTGGATCAATCATTCAGGTTAAATTTTCAAAAAATGTTTCCGCCGATCAGATCCGGCAATCGCTGCAATCAACAAAACTGGCCAACAGCACCATTCAACAGTTTGGCGACAATGAATTCTTAATTCGTACCCATGAATCTTTCTCCGATCAAAAGATGCTGGCGGCAAATGTGGAACAGCCTCTTTCTGCCGCTTTCCAGCAGGATTATGAAATCAGGCGCGTGGAAGTCGTCGGGGCTAAAGTCAGTGCGGATTTTACCAGAAAGGCAATCATTGCTGTTATTTTTTCCTGGTTGGCCATCTTGATTTACGTGACCTGGCGCTTTGAGTTCCGTTATGCGGCGGGAGGGATTCTTGCACTGGTTCACGATACGCTGATCGTGATCGGAGCGGTCGCTCTGATGAACATGGAATTTACCATCAATATTCTCGCGGTACTCGTCTTCGTTATCGGTTTTTCCATAAATGACACCATTGTTACACTGGATCGAATCCGGGAGATTGTAAAACGAAATCCCAAACAGAAGCTCGGTGATATCATCAATTTGGCCATCAATGAAACACTCAGCAGAACCATCTTAACATCCCTGACTGTTTTCTTCACGGTTTTGGCGCTTTATATTTTCGGCGGCGCGGTCATTCGCGATTTTGCTTTTGCTCTGCTGATCGGTACCGTTGTCGGAACATATTCCACGATCTATATTGCCTGCACCAGTGTGCTGTTTTTTGAAAAAATGCAGCTTTCGAAAATAAAGAGGAAGGAATAATTTGTCTTTTTTCGCCGTCGCAGGATTTACAATTTTCATTTTAATATTATTCGCGGGTATTTTTTTAAACTTGTTCGAATTACCGGGAACAGTCGTTATTTTTTTTGATGTTTTGATTTATTCCATTTTGACCGGCTTTGAACAAGTCGGATGGAAAATCATAATCCTTCTTCTCGTCTCTTCTGTAATAGCCGAGGCAATTGAATTTTTTTGGAGCATCAATGAACCGCCTCAGCAATCTGTGAACTCACAAAAATCAATTAAAGCGGCTGTCTTAGGGTCCATTGCAGGTATTTTATTCATGACACCATTTTGGGGAGGACCCGGCATATGGATAGGATTTTTCACAGGAGGTCTCACCGGAATTTTGATTATAGAAATCATAAGACAATCGAAACTGAAATCTCCCTTCCGGACACTGAATTCGTTTATCTTCAATACCATCGGGAAAAACGCAGTTAAAGGATTTATTTCTCTTTGCATGATTGCATTTTCTCTATCGAATATTTATTCTTAGGAGCCGTTTAAAACATGACAAAAGATAACAAGCCGAAATCAAAAGTTAAAGAGTATGTTGAATCCATCATTATCGCTATTTTAATTGCTCTTTTTATCCGCACGTTCATCGTATGCGCCTATAAAATACCTTCACGGTCCATGGTGCCGACACTGCTTGTTGGTGATCATATCTTGGTCAACAAGTTTGTTTATGGCGTAAAAATTCCCTTGTTAAGAAGAACTATTATTCCCGTAAGCGAACCCAAAAGAGGCGAAATCGCGGTTTTTATTTTTCCCAATGACCGGTCCAAGGATTTTATCAAGAGGGTTATTGGTGTTGCCGGAGATAAAATTGAAATAAAAAACAAAAAAATATTTATCAACGATCAGGAATTTAAAGATTCCTACGGAACTTTCAGTGATAGTTTGATTTTGCCAAAATCCATGCAACCGCGGGATAATTTCGGCCCGGTGATCGTTCCTGAAAAATCGATTTTTGTCATGGGCGACAATCGGGATGAAAGCCTGGACAGCAGATTCTGGGGATTTGTCAATCTGAAAGATGTGGAAGGAAAAGCGTTCATCATTTACTGGTCATGGAACCGGGACGAAAAAAATCTTCGGTGGGAACGTTTGGGGCAACTATTGCACTAAACGGGTTTTCCATAAAAAATGATAAGTTACCGTGCCACAAAGCCATGAATATAAGCTATCAGTAAAATGTTTTTTTAATCTTGACACATTAACTTCCTGGTTGTATAAGAATTTTAAATTAAACCTTTTAATTTAATCCGGTGAGATTGAAAAAGGAAATGTAATGAAAGACCCATTAAAATACTATCAAGCCTTTTCCTGCCCGGGGAAAGGCTTTTTTTATACTTTGGTTTAAGGATTACCCATATGTCGAACAACGTAAACTCAAAAACGGTAATGGACAAAGAGGGAATCGAACGATGCCTGACCAGAATTGCTTATGAAATTCTGGAAAAAAACAAAGGCCTGGAAAACATTGTTCTGATGGGAATCAGGACCGGTGGCGTATTTCTGGCTCAAAGACTGCAAAAGAAAATGTCCGATATCGAACGTGCAACTATTCCTCTGGGAATCCTTGATATTACTCTCTACCGGGATGATATTTCCGCATCCAAAAAGAAACCGCATCTGGGAGAAACAAAAATCAATTTCTCTCTGGATAATAAAATTGTCATACTGGTTGATGATGTCCTGTTTACCGGACGAACGATTCGCGCCGCCATGGATGCCCTGATTGATTTCGGAAGGCCTAAAATGATTCAGCTCGCCGTTTTAATCGATCGCGGCCACCGCGAACTGCCCATCCGTGCCGATTTTGTCGGCAAGAATCTGCCTTCATCGCTGTGGGAAGCGGTCCGGGTCGATCTGGTGGAAAAAAATGGTGTGGATGAAGTCGTCATCGAGGAAGGAACTTAATATTAAAAGTTTTAAGGTGATATGAAATTCGAACGAAAAGACATATTGGGAATAAAAGAGCTGTCCGTTGATGAAATCAATCTCATTCTGGAAACGGCTGAATCTTTCCTGGAAATTTCGACCCGGGCGATCAAGAAAGTACCGACTCTGCGCGGTAAAACCATTATCAATCTTTTTTATGAAGCCAGCACCCGCACCAGAACATCTTTCGAGATAGCGGGTAAACGGTTAAGCGCCGATACCATCAATATTTCATCTTCCACAAGCTCCGTCGTCAAAGGAGAAACGCTTATCGATACAGCCCGTAACCTGGAAGCCATGAATCCCGATGTCATTGTCATCCGCCACAGCGCTGCCGGAGCCCCGCACTTGCTGGCAAAACTTGTCAAACAATCCATCATCAACGCCGGCGATGGCGCACATGAACACCCAACTCAGGCGCTTTTGGATATGATGACGATAAAAGAACATAAGGGAAAGTTCTCCGGTTTAAAAGTAGCCATCATCGGCGATATCGAGCACAGTCGCGTAGCCCGTTCAAATATTTATGGTCTTTCCAAGATGGGAGCCAACGTTGTCCTGGCTGGTCCGGCAACCATGCTGCCGCGGAATATCGAACAGATGGGCGTCAAAGTTTTTCCCAACATAGAAGATGCGATTACCAGAGCCGATGTTGTGATGATGCTGCGCATTCAGCTTGAGCGGCAGAAACAAAACATCTTCCCGTCGCTGCGTGAATATTCTCAACGTTTCAGTCTCAACCGCAACAACATCACGCTGGCGAAAAAAGATGTGATCGTCATGCATCCGGGACCGGTTAACCGCGGCGTGGAAATATCGCCCGATATTGCCGATGATTCTTCTTTCTCTGTAATTCTTGATCAGGTGAACAAAGGCATTGCCGTAAGAATGGCGCTGCTTTACCTGCTCACCGGAGGTAACGAATGAAACTTTTATTAACCGGCGCAAGAATAATAGATCCTTCTCAAAACCTGGATTCCCGTCTGGATATTCTGTTAGAAAACGGGAAAGTCGCCAAAACCGGCACGAATCTCTCCAAGTCGGCAAAATCAAAAGATGCGGAAAAAATAACCAAGATTATTGATTTGTCCGGAATGATTATTGCGCCCGGTCTGATTGATATGCATGTTCATCTGCGTGAACCGGGATACGAGTACAAAGAAACCATCGCGACGGGTACCGCAGCCGCTGTCGCCGGTGGGTTTACTTCCATTGCCTGCATGCCCAACACCGCCCCGATAAACGATAACCGTTCCGTGACCGAATTTATAAGAAGAAAAGCAAGCGAGGCCGCGCTGGCCAACGTTTATCCTATAGGAGCTGTCAGCAAAGACTCTGAAGGCGTTCAGCTTACTGAATTCTGGGATCTTAAGGAAGCGGGTATCGTCGCCCTTTCGGATGACGGCAAGCCTGTGATGAACGCCGCCCTCATGCGACGGGCGATGGAATACGCTTATTCGCTGCAGTTACCGGTTATTTCGCACTGCGAAGACACAAATCTTTCCGCAAACGGCTTGATGAACGAAGGTTATTATTCCACTATCCTTGGATTGAACGGCATCCCCTCCATCGCGGAAGAAGCCATGGTTATCCGCGATATTTTAATTGCCGAATTTACCGGTACCTCCGTTCACATCGCGCACGTCAGCACCGCCGGTTCCGTCCGGCTGATTCGCGATGCAAAAGAAAGAGGCTTGAAAGTCACGGCGGAAACCGCTCCGCACTTCTTCACGCTGACCGACGAATCACTACAGACCTATGACACCAACTTCAAAATCAATCCCCCCTTGAGAAGCGAAAATGATGTCAAAGCCATAAAAGAAGGTCTTGCCGATGGAACGATTGATGTCATTGCCTGCGACCANNACGGATAAGGAAGTGGAATTCGAATATGCCGCCAATGGCATCAGCGGACTGGAGACATCGCTGGGTCTGAGCCTGAATCTCGTCAGCGGTAAAATACTGACCTGGCCGGAGTTAATCACCCGGATGAGTTTGAATCCGGCGCGCATACTGAAGTTACCTAAAGGAACACTGGCGACAGGCGCGGATGCCGATGTCACCGTCATTGATCCTCTGTTGAATTGGACGGTTGACGTGCAGGCTTTCCGTTCACGCGGTAAAAATTCCCCGTTCAATGGACGTCCGATGCAGGGCAAAGCTATTCTTACCATCGTTGGCGGTGAAATAAAATACGATGGTCGCTAGAGAACATTTCAAAACCACCGGATTTGTCCTGCGCACCCTGAGCTACAGCGAATCGGATTTAATTGTCAGCTTCTACAGTCATGACTTCGGCAAGCTGAAGGGAATCGCCAAAGGGGCCAAGAGAAGCAAAAAAAGATTNNACATCATCTTTACCCGCAAAAACCGCGAGACGCTGGCATTCATCGAATCCTGCGACATTGTAGATCACTATCCGTCCATCAGGCAGGATATGGAAAAAACATTAATAGCTTCCTATTTTATCGAACTCACGGATCACTTCAGCCCGGAAGGGAAAAAAAACGAAAAGGTATTTCAGCTTCTGCAGAGTTTTTTGCTGATGCTGGGCAGGGAAAAAGCTTCCGATGCCGTCGTGCGCTTTTTTGAAATACGCCTTCTGAAATTAGCCGGTTTCGAACCGGCTCTCAATCACTGCGTCATTTGCAGGACCCCGGTGGTCAACGGCAATTCTTATTATTTTCATGCCGGCGAAGGCGGAATCAAATGCAGCGCGTGCGCCAAACCCCAGAGGTATGAACAGTCGATTTCCACGGGAACCTTGCGTACCCTGCTTTTGGGAAAAGACATGGACATCGATAAAATCAAACTGGTCACCCTGACCGATTCTTCAGCCGCGGAATCGCGCTGCCTGCTTACCGGTTTCATATCCCATGTGCTGGGACGGGAAGTCAAATCGCTCAAGGTCATGGAACAGGTGCGCAAGTTCTGCAGTTGTAATCCATAGCGAAAGCCCTTTAATCAATGGTCCCAGTAATAGCTTCGCCAGAGTTCTGGATTAAGATAAACATAACGGCCACTTTTACTGTCATATCCTTTGACCAAATGACAATTTAACTGATTCCAATAACAATATCCCGCTATGGCCGCGTACATTTCGACATACCGACATTGCTTAAGATTACCGGTAGTATCTCCACAGGCAAACTGAATTTCCTTGTTTTGGGAAGCCGCCACCAACTGGTCCAAAGTTTTTGAAGAATTATTACCATTGCTCTCTGAAAACAAGTCATATCGGAAAGGACTTCGGTCATTTAAGTGGGAAACGTTGCCCGGAAAAACCAGAAGATGATGCAGAGGAATTAATAAAAGTAAAAACAAACCCGCGTTTCTTAAAATATTAGCTTTAAATTTGACAAAAAGATAGTACCAGGAAATAGTATACAGAGCATAAATGAAGGCAAGCAAGCTTGTATTCCGCCTCATTCCCGGCTTTCCCGAAGTTAAGTTTACAAATAAAACTTCAAACAAAATCGAAAACCAAATCAGAAGCAACAGAAATCTGATTTGACGTTTTCTGATCGCCAGCCAAATCGAAAATATTAGAACGAAAATTAAGGCTGCAGCCGGATAAATATCGGAAAATTCCGTGCTATTCAAATCAAAGTGATAGCTGTTTGCCTGAATAAAAATATCGGACAATAGCTTCCCGAAATTATAAAAAAATATTTGAATGTCGGGAGCAAAGGCACCCCCTCCTCTAAAAATACCGCTTCTGACAACGGGATCATAAATCAACAAGTTTTTATCCGAAATGAGTAAAAAAGCCGCTGATAAAGGAAGAATAAAGGCCGTAAGGGAAAATGCCATGTGGACAAATAACAGGGGCTGTTCTTTGGTTGCCAGCAGATTTCTGATATAGAGGATTCCGATAACCGGCAAGTAGAAAATAAATGACGGGTAAGACATCCAGGCGATCATCGCCAAAAGCCACAGCAAAAATTCTTTTATAAAAAAAACGTTTCTGCCTGCACTACTTAAAGAATCAACCAAGTAAAGACAAATAAACAGGTATTGCAAATCAATGCCAAAGGACGCTTGCAAGGTATTAAAATAAAGCATTGCGGGGGATAAACAAATAGCTAAAAGGGGAACTAATGCTGCCTTCTCTCCGAAATACTTTTTTAATAAAAGGGCCAGAGAAATAATAGACATCAGACTTAAAAAGAGCCGGATTATTTTGGCAGTGTTAACGGAAAATCCAAATATGTTGTAAACAATTAATAATAAACCGTACCAACCTACATTGGAGGAAATGCCATCATAAATAAAAGATTTTTGCAGCCAAAATACATTTCTGATTGACTCGGCCACTTCTTCATAACGCAACTGACCCATTGAATTAAAAGTAAAAATCAACTGCGCTAAAAAAAGGCCGGCTACAATAACCCAGAACATAAATTTTATCGAAACTTTGACACTGACATCTTTCTTCGATTCCACCATATAAACATATCCATTTTATAAAACGTTTCGACTAATTTTCTTTTTTGTATACAGAGACAGCGGATCCATATAAATGATATATAGGACACATTATTTGTATGATTTCATTTTTTTTGCTAAAAAAGTCTATTAATATATTTTGAAGGAAATGAAAATGAAAAAACCGGAGTTACTCATTCCCGCCGGGAACCTGGAAAAGCTGCGGACAGCTCTGCTTTACGGAGCGGATGCCGTTTATGTCGGTGTGGAAGGATTGAGCCTGAGGGCAGGTTCGTCCGAAATGTCCATGGCTGATCTAGCCACTGGAGTGAAGGATGCTCACGCCAAAAGCGCCAAGGTTTACGCGGCGGCCAATACGTTTACCCGCAACGCTGATCTGAAGCAGGCCAAAATAATCATTCCCGAACTGGCGGCGACCGGTGTTGATGCCGTAATTGTCAGTGAGCCCGGCATGATGAAACTTCTCCGGACTCTAGCGTCAAACTTGCCGATTCACTTGAGCACACAGGCAAACACCACCAATATCGAATCTGTCCGTTTCTGGCAGGAGCAGGACGTAAAGAGGATTGTTCTGGCCAGGGAACTGACGTTGAAAGAAATCGGAGAAATCGCCGCCGCTGTTCCGGATATGGAACTGGAAATCTTTATTCACGGCGCGATGTGCATGTCCTATTCCGGACGCTGCTACCTATCGGCATTCCGCAACCGTCGCAGCGCCAACGAGGGCGATTGCTCCCAGCCCTGCCGCTGGGAATATAAACTTTGCGAATCGACGAGACCAAACGATCCGTTCCTTCTGGAGGAAGACGACCGTTACAGTTACCTGCTGAGCTCAAAGGATCTGTGTCTCATTGAGCATCTTCCCGCTGTACTGGCCTCCGGCGCCACAAGTTTTAAAATCGAGGGGCGGATGAAATCATCTTATTATGTCGCCGTGGTGACACGCACGTACAGGCAGGCACTGGATGCTCTGATACAACAAAAAGGTCATTACAAATTCCAGCCGGAATGGATGGATGAACTGACGAAAGTTTCCAACCGCGGCTACACCACCGGATTCGCCTTTGCCGAAGAAAAGATAAACGAGACCAATCCCGATATTAAATACATCCAGACGCACGAACCGGTGGGAATCGTCTTGCAATACGATTCAGCGAAAAAGAGAATGCTTGTTGCTGTGCGCAATCATCTGACCGCAGGTGATGACGTGGAATTATTGCTGCCTGATGACACAATCAAAATAGATACACGGATGATGGCTGACGCAAAGGGGAATACCCTCCGGGAAGCCAATAACGACAATCAGATTTATCTGCCGCTGGAAAAAGAAGCGCCAGTCGGAGCAATCCTGCGACAAAAAGTGAAGTAACGCGCAACGAATCGTAGGGCGCGTTCGCCGAACGCGCCGCATAACGGATTGTTCGGGCGTTGTGACCTTTAGGTTAGAACAATCCCTACAATTTGTTAACCTTTTATCGTCACTCCCGCCTATTTCTTCTTCGGCGGAGCGATTTTTACGACTCTTTCGCCTGCAATCATCGATATGGCGTTTTGCGGGCAGAAATGCGCGCACACGCCGCAGCCGATGCAAAGCTCCGCTTTCCGGTCTGCTTTCTTATTATCCTTTAAATAAGCCGCGTAGGTGTGACATTCTTCCACGCACTTGCCGCAACCTATGCATAAATCCTCATTGACGGAAGCCAGGTAATAGGTCACGTTGTTAATGGGAGCGATCATACTATCCGCTCCGTTGGCGCAGCAGCAACGGCAGCAGTTGCAGATACTGGTTTCATCCTTGCTCGTATCGAAATTCGGATGATAGGCTTTGTGCACCAGCCCGTCTTCTTCGGCTTTCTTCAGAACCTTCAACGCTTCTTCCTTGGTGATCATTCTGGCAAAACCCTGCTCGGATGTAAATCTTGCTGATTTGCCGAACGTAAAACAGGTTTCGCGTTCTTTGGTCTGTTTGCAGGGCGTTCCCAACATATCCTTATAATGGCGGCAGAAACAATGGCCAAGCGCAATCTCATCAAATTTCTGAATGAGTTCTTCAACCCTTTGGGACGGAACGATTCTGTCTCTTGCGCCTTCAATCGTTTCATTGATGACAATTTTTACCGGCTCATTTTTTGCCTTATTTTCCAAAACAGGCACGGTCCTGTCAATCGGCGGCATTCCCATCAACATCGGAACAATCGCATCATAGTTGTCCTGCACAAGGCTCTTCAAATCCACAAACAATTGATTAAACAACGCGCTTATTTCTTTGTCCCTTTCGTTCTTCTCCAGTTTACCCATGAATTTATATTCAAACGTTCCGACATTAAGCAACGGCAGCAGCCTGAAAACCATAACACCCTTGCTGTTGGGCTGATTAAAGATAACCCCCCTGCCGGCCAGGTCTTTCACTTTCTTATTGATTTCGTCTTCCGATAAACCGCTGGACTGTTTCAACTGCTCCATGGTCTGGGATTTTTTCTCCGCGAAAGCAGCGATAAAATCCACCTCATCTTCCATGATAAAAAATTTCAGGAGTTTAATCAGAGTATCGTTGACGGGAATCGGTGTCCCCCCCGCTGTGCTGATGACTTCTCCGGCTTTTTGGTATTTTGCATCAATATTCATATTTTCAATCCTTTCTTGTTCTTATAAATTTCAGTCAACGCATTGAAGGCGAATCTATTTTAAATTTTTAAAAGCTGCAACTTCTTTCTTCAACCAGCCAACCCATTTATCTATCCCCGCTCCCGTTTTGCAGGATACCTCGATGATTTCAATGCGGGAATTCAATGCAAGAACCCTTTTGCGCATGGCTTCCATATCAAAGTCGCTCAGCGACAGATAATCAATTTTATTGACCAGCAGCACGTCACAAATGGAAAACATCAGCGGGTATTTAAGCGGTTTGTCGTCCCCTTCGGGAACGCTGAGAATCATCACATTTTTATGGGCGCCGGTATCGAATTCCGCCGGGCAGACCAGGTTGCCCACATTTTCGATGATGACCAAATCCAGATCGCTCACGTTCAGCGCGTCAATGCCCTGTGTAACCATGGTGGCGTCGAGATGGCAGAATCCTCCGGTTCTCAGCTGAACGGCGGGAATGCCTTTGGCGGCCACTTTTTCCGCATCAACCTTGGAATCGATATCCGCTTCAATCACGCCCAACCTTATGCTGTCTTTCAGGTTGGCGATTGTCTGCAGAAGCAGGCTGGTCTTGCCGGAACCCGGCGAGGACATCAGATTTATAAGCATCGTTTTTGTCTTTTGCAGATTTTCCCGAACTCCCGCGGCCACTTTAATATTATCGGCCAGAATTTCCTCTTTGACTTCAATCAATCTTACTTCTGCCACTATTGGACCTCCATATCCTTAATATAGTATTCCCTCCCCGAAAGAAGCGAACCGCCCTTCTCTCCGCAGTTCGGACAAGCAAGATTTTCCAGTCCGGCCATCTCGACTTCATAGGCCTGTGAACAGGCATTACACTGCATCTTAATCGGCATCCGCTCGATTTTAAGCTTGGCCCCTTCCGCCAGAGTACCCTTGCTCAAGTGATCAAAATAGCGCTGAATCCATTCATCTTCCAGATCGCTGAGCTTGCCGATCTGCAGATTAATGCTGACAACCCGCTGAACATTATTTCTCTCGGCATGTTTCAGCACAATTTTTAAAATATCTTCAGTAATGGGGAGTTCGTGCATCGATTCTTTTCCTTTCCAAAAGAGAACTTCAACCTGACAGCCAAGCCGAACAAATTGACTGCTCAGTTCAATATCATTTTTTGATAACAAATGGTACCTTGAAAGTCATTCCCGCGAAAGAGACTGCGTCGTAATTATAAATACAACCATTA
>DJVN01000002.1 GCA_002441205.1 Syntrophaceae bacterium UBA6255
TGGAAAAAGAAGGCATGGGCGGCAAGGTCCAGACTTTCGTTTTTGATCCGCCTTACGGAATCAAATACGGCTCCAACTTTCAGCCCTTTGTGAACAAACGTGATGTGAAGGATGGCAAGGACGAAGACCTCACGGCAGAGCCGGAAATGATCAAAGCCTTTCGCGATACCTGGGAACTGGGTATTCACAGCTATCTGACTTATCTGCGTGATCGTCTGTTACTGGCGCGGGAACTGCTGACGGAATCCGGCAGTGTGTTTGTGCAAATCAGTGATGAGAATGTTCATCATGTCCGCGAGATTATGGATGAAGTGTTCGGTGTTGAGAATTTTGTATCACAAATAACATTTCAAAAAACTGGGAGCATCGAATCTTCATTATTATCATCCACCGTTGATTATATAATATGGTACGTCAAAGATAAGAAGCATACAAAGTATCATCCACTATACAAATGGAGGGAATTGGGCGAAACATCACTTGATCGATATGATATGTTGCTGTTACCCGATGGTAAAACCAGAAGATTGACATCTGAAGAAATGAGCACAGGTAAACTTGCCAATTCAGGCAAACGGTATCAACTTGCACCTTTATATTCAGATGGTGCTTCATCAGAACCGCAAGAATTTGAATTTCAAGGCAAAAAATATTTGCCTCGTACAGATACACATTGGAAAACGCGACCAGAAGGTCTAAAGAAACTTGCTGACGCTAATAGAATTGAAGTGATGGGTACGGTAATACGATACAGAAGATTTGCTGATGACTTTCCAGTAATACCAGTCGGAGATAGATGGGAGTCGATGCAAATAGGTGTTCAGCGTATGTATGTAGTTCAAACAAGTCCCGCTGTTTTTGCACGTTGCATCCTCATGACCACTGATCCAGGCGACTTAGTGTTGGACATCACTTGCGGTTCTGGCACAACGGCTTATGTTGCCGAAAACTGGGGCCGCCGTTGGATAACCTGCGATACGTCACGAGTAGCCATAGCGCTTGCCAAACAGAGATTAATGACAGCAAACTTCGATTACTTTGAATTGGCCCATCCCGAAGAAGGTGTCGGCAGCGGTTTTCAATACAAGACCGTTCCGCACATCACACTTAAATCCATTGCCAATAATGAACCAGCGCCGCAGGAAACACTCTACGATCAACCATTCATCGATAATAAACGCCTGAGAGTGACCGGACCCTTCACGATGGAAGCCGTCCCCGCACCTGTCACCAAAAGTTTTGATGAAGTTGATTCCTCTATTGTTTCATCTGATGCCGGCGTCGAGGTCGCCCGCAGCGGCGAAACGCTACGTCAAAGCGAATGGCGTGACGAATTATTACGCACCGGCGTGCGAGCCAAAGGCGGCAAGACAATAGCGTTCTCTCGCATGGAGGCGGCAAGAGGTTTTCGCTATGTGCAGGCGGAAGCCGAAACCAAAGAGGCCAAACCGCAAAAAGTATATGTGGTTTTCGGCCCGGAACATGCGCCGCTGGAACAGCGCACGGTCGAGCTGGCTTATGAAGAGGTGAAACCCTACAAGCCGGACATCCTTCTTTTTTGCGCTTTGCAGTTTGACGAAGAAGCCGCTAAGGATATTGATGAAATGAATCCGGAAATTACCCGTTGTCTGTTTCTCAAAGCGCAAATGAATGCTGACCTGTTTACCGATGATCTAAAGAAGAAACGTGCCAGCAATGAAAGCTTCTGGCTGATCGGTCAGCCGGATGTCAAATTAAAGCAAATCAAGAGTGGTGATGATAAAGGAAAGTATCAGATCGAAGTTAACGGCTTTGATTACTACAATCCGAAAACGGGCAACGTGGAAAGCGGCGGTAAGGGCGACATCGCCATGTGGATGCTTGATACGGATTACGATGGGCGAAGTCTTTTCCCCTCTCAAGTATTTTTCCCAATGGCCGGTGCAAAAGAAGGCTGGGCAACTATTGCCAGAAATCTGAAGGCGGAAATCGATGAGGATAAAATAGAAGCTTTCGGCGGGACGGTTTCACTGCCCTTTATGCCGGGGAAGGCAGTAGCGGTGAAAATCATTGATGCCCGCGGCATTGAGAGTTTGAAGATAATAAGATTGTAAGGGAGTTAAAAATGATCATTTCACATATCACTCTGAAAAATTGGAAGAACTTCAGAAAGATTGAAGTTGATCTGAAGGAAAGAACCTTTGTGGTTGGACCGAACGCATCGGGGAAATCAAACTTTCTGGATGTGTTCCGATTTTTACGCGACATTGCCAAACCGGGTGGTGGATTACAAAAAGCCATCAGTGATCGGGGTGGTGTTTCCAAATTGCGCTGTCTGGCTGCCCGCAAAGACCCGGAAATTGTCATTAGTATATCGCTTTCCGAATATGGCGCCGAAGAAGTGTTGTGGAAATATGAAATCGGCATTAAGCAGGAACAAACCGGTCATCATTTGCCTTACTTAAGCCGTGAAAAAGTATGGCAGGGTGAGAAACTGATAATTGACCGTCCTAATGATAATAAAGAAGATAAAACAGATAAGGAGCGGCTCAGCCAGACTTTCCTTGAACAAATCAACGCCAACAAGGATTTCAGAGATGTTGCCAAATATCTGGAAAAAGCGCTCTATCTGCACATTATCCCGCAATTATTGAAATATCCGGCTGCGTTTGCCGGTGCAGATTTGCCCGATGACCCGTTCGGCAAGGGCTTTCTGGATAAATTGGCCAAGACTCAGAAGAATACGCGTGAAGCTTGGTTGAAAAGGATTGATGCCGCCTTGCGCATCGCTGTCCCACAGTTGAAAGAGTTGCATTATGCGGAGGAAAACGGCAAACCACATCTGGAAGCGTTTTATGCTCACTGGCGACCTGACGCGGGTAAACAAAAAGAGGAACAGTTTTCTGACGGCACATTGCGCATGATCGCTTTGCTCTGGGCATTGCAGGAAGGCGATGGCCTTCTACTTCTGGAAGAACCGGAGTTGTCACTCAATGCAGCAATCATCTCTAAACTACCCGCTATTATTTATAAAATTCAAAAGCAAAAAAAGCGGCAGGTTATCATGACGTCGCATAGCGCCGATCTCTTACGGGACAAGGGTATATCGTTGCATGAGGTTCTGGTTTTGACACCGGATAAAGAGGGCACAAAAGTCGAGGCGGCGTTTAGTATAAAAGAAGTGCGCGCTATGATGGACGGCGGTATGACACCGGGTGAGGCAATACTGCCTCGCACCGCACCAAGAAATATGGATCAATTACTGCTTGGAATATAAGTATGATACAGTTGAATATTGTCTATGAAGATGAACTCAGCGAAGCGGTAATGAAAAGGCTTTTAAGCTTTTTTCCTAAAAAGTACTTTGTTTCTGAGTCCTACAATAAGCGAGGATTTGCCGCCATCAAAAGAGATTTGCGAAGCTATAATCAGGCTGCACAATATACCCCTTTTTTTGTTTTGACCGATCTCGATCAAAATGAATGTCCGCCGACCTTGATTCGTGAATGGGTGACTTTCAACTGGCATCCGCACCTGATTTTTCGTGTTGCTGTTCGCGAAGCGGAATCGTGGGTTATGGCCGACCGACAAGGATTTGCTAAGTTTGCAGCAGTGGCGTTGAAACATGTGCCGGACAATCCTGACATCCTTAACGATCCCAAAGCAACACTGTTTGAGATAATTAAAAGATCAAAAAAACGGGAGTTAAGAGAGGATATTTTGCCGCGCTATGAGGGCGACCGGATGGGCCCGAATTATAACGGCGCCCTTTCCTTTTTTGTAATGCAGTCATGGGATGTTAAAAACGCCATACAGTTTTCACCGAGTCTCAAAAGAGCATATAATCAACTGCATATCTTTAAGAAACGGGTTAAAAAATGAAAAACATAGATAAACTGATTATCAATTCCCCTTATGCCGTGCCTGAAAAGTATTGGGAATATATTCGTGATACCCGTGAATTCCTCCTTAAAGATGGCCGACGGCCTGCCGGATATGTAGTAGCTTCGGAGAGTTCCAAAGCTTTTGATGATCCGGGCGTGTTTGTGGAAATTGCACTGGTAAATACCATACGTCCGCGTATTGAAAAATGGCGTGAGGCAGATTATCCCGGCGTAACCGGCATTACCAAGCGGCTGCTAAAACACTGGCAAGATCCCGAAGAACGCAAAGACCGCCGGTTTTTCTTCTGTCAGATGGAAGCGATTGAAACACTCATTTGGCTTACTGAAGCGCCGGAAGCTGAGAAAACGGGTATTGTCATCCC
>DJVN01000301.1 GCA_002441205.1 Syntrophaceae bacterium UBA6255
TTCCAGTGCGCTTCGCTTCTAGAACTTGGGTTTCACTATCAGCGAGTGTCAAATCCCACGTCGCTTTGCTCCTGGGATAGTTCCACTAACGCTTCGAACTTCGCTGTAAAGCTCGTTCTTAGCGAGTGTCACTATATCCCTCAATATGCTGAGGTTCCACCGCATGTTGAGGCCAAACGAATCATTTCATGTATTCCATAAATCCCTCTTATTAGTCTAACCACATACGATTAAAGGATGAATTAAAATATCTGATTGTTTCCGGTTGTTGGCAGGCTACTTGCAGTTACTGTCCGTATAATGTTGGTCATAATATGAGTGTCCTTACTTAAGAGCGCATGGAGATGAGAATATGTTAGTTATTCGTAACGATGACAATTATGATTACATCATTAGATTTTATTCTGGAAAGCATGATTAAATCTAAACAGATTGTTAAATTCAAACGTAACACAGAATGGGTAAACATAGAGACATCCCCAATAAGGGGTAACAAGAAGGATAGAGTATTTAACGTCAACGATAGATTAGCGATTAATGATTCAATATTTGTCCGTGCAGATCGCAGGGATAATAAGAGAGCACTCTGACATGATTAATCATCTCTTTTTGGTCGTCGAAAATGCATATCGTGTAAATTGAGAAACAGGAAAAAAATCCATAGGAGTGCGAACATGGAAGGAAAATGCAGTGAAGACAGCAGCATCATCATGACTCAGCAGATGACTCCTCAAGATGCAAATCTTGCCGGAAACGTCCATGGCGGGGTCATCATGAAGTTCATCGATACCGCAGCCCTCGCTGTTGCGGTTCGTCACGCAAGGGCCAATGCAGTTACCGCCTCGATTGACCGGCTGGATTTCCATTATCCGGTCTTTGTGGGGGATCTATTGACTGCACAAGCGAGTTTGAACTTCGTAGGGCGAACATCCATGGAAATCGGGGTTCGGGTAGAAACCGAAAATCTCATGACGGGAAATATACAGCATACGTCAACCGCCTATCTGACCTTCGTAGCCCTTGACAAAAGCGGACGACCGATGACGCTACCCCCGCTGATCCTAAAGACAGAAGAGGAGCAACGTCAAAATCTGGAGGCTAGAACCAGGAGGGTGATGCGTCTAAAAGAAAAGATAAAGGAAAAGGCAAACCATATTAATCCAGATAGCACTGCCTGACTCATGAGCTTGTGCAGTGCACATGATGTGCAGGATTCATGGCAAGGTTCACCAATTTAAGCAGGTGCATGTCTGTCATTCGCAAGGAATAATGCAAATGAATAAACTTAATAAAGAGATAACAATGGGAGAACTTTTGAAGGGATTTAAAGACTACACGGATTACCTGTCTTACGCTGAAGTATATTTATTTTGGATGGATGGGAATGAACGTCAAAAAACTTACGATGTACTCCTTAACCGGCAAGAGGTAATTCACCCGATTGTTTATATGCGTAAAATGAGTCTAGAGGGTCATAACCAAATTCAGACAAAGGAGAATAATAATGCGGTTAATTTTAAAGGGATTTAAGAGTTACTCAGAATATCTGTCTTATGCCAGAGTCTGTTTATCTTGGATGGATGAGAAGGGACTTAAACGAACTTACAATATGTTACTTAAACAGCAAGAAGATATGAACCCAATTAGTTATATGCGACAAATGAGTTTCGTGGCTCATAGTCTAATTTAAACAAAAAGAGAGTAATGAAAGCATGGAAGGAACGGTCAAATATTCTTATCTGGGAGTCTCTCCCCTATCAGTAGGGTTATGGTTATGCCTAATACCTACAAGAAAAGTGACAAAGCCCCTGCTTGTTTTACCTTGGACCAAGATAGGAAGGGAACCTCTAAACCTGAACAAGCGAAGGATCTTTAAATGAAAATGATGAACCCGTTTGAAAGGACCGCCTGGGTATTGTTTATGTTTATTGTGAACATTTTTTTGATAGCATTTATTTTTATTGCCAAACAATCCTCTTATAGTCAAGGGATAAGGAATTCATAAATGGAAAAGAAAGCAGAATATCAAATCTCATCATCTGTGAATGAAGGAATTCTTGAAATTATCCTCACAGGCGAAGTACTGGAAAGTGCCACTGAAAAGATATCAAATGAAGTGATCGCTATCATAAAGCAAAATAGCGTAGAGAACGTGTTAGCGGATGTCCGTGCCATAAAGGGACGTTTCTTTACAGAAGCATTTTTTTGTTTCGGAAATTATCCTCCCGAAATTTATAGGATTAAAGTCGCCATTGTGGACATTCCTCAAAACGCTAATTTCCAATCGTTTCATGAAATTACAGCAAAGAAATCCGGTGTGTCATTCAAATATTTTACCAATAACAATGCTGCGAGAGATTGGCTTAAGAGTAAGCAAAGAGAATAACGATATGAACCCTTCAACTTTGTACGAGGGAAGCATCTACTTATTATTACTGAAAACCAATTTCTGAAAAGAGAGAGATTTTTCTATTGTAAAGGAACGATTATGAAAAAATGTCCATATTGTGCAGAAGAAATACAGGACGAAGCAATTAAATGCAAGCATTGCGGTGAATGGCTTAAAAAAAAGGAAACCGCTGTGAGTGAAGAACATGCTGGGGACAACAGGCCAATACAAGAGAATGTGATGAATTGTCGCGAAGCAGCCGAGCAGGGGGATAAGATATCACAGACTCAACTTGGAGAAATGTATTTATATGGCAAAGGTGTTTCACAGGACTATGTTGAGGCTGTGAAATGGTTCCGTAAATCTGCTGAACAGGGACACATTGGGGCCTATTACCCCCTGGGCTGCATGTACGAAGAAGGTAAAGGCGTTCCACGGGACCATGATGAAGCTGTGAAATGGTTTCGCAAAGCCGGCGAGCAGGGATATGCAGATGCCCAGTTGAAAATAGATGAGATGAAAAATAAATAATTGTTTGTTGCAGTAAACTCACCAAGCACTTCTTCCTCTTCTAAGGAAGAAGTCAAGTATTTTCCCATTAAAGATCTTTAAAGTCTCTTTTCATCCATCACTCCTCCTCCCGAAGGTGATGCCCAGTTTTCTCATTTTGGTTCGCAGCGTTGATGGATTCATGTTCAATAGTTTTGCCGCGCCTTTTTCTCCGCCAACACGGCCTCCTGTCGCTTCCAGCGCTTTTATGATGTGACGGGATACGGCCTCATCAAAAGGCTCCATTATTTTTCCGTTTGTCTGTAACAGGGGCTGTTCCACCACATTCCTGGCCGATTCCACAAGTTCATCAAAAATCAGCGGCTCTCCCTTGCTGAGAATTAACGCGCGTTCCACTGCGTTCTGCAGTTCCCTGACATTCCCCGGCCAGGAATAATTTATCAGCTTGTCAATGGCTCCCGCAGCCAGCGTGGGAATTTTCACTAATCCCATTTCCCGTGATTTCTTCATCATGAAATGCTGAACGAGTGCAGGAATATCGTCGCGCCGCGCCCGCAGAGGCGAAATAAACACGGGAAAAACCTTTAAGCGGAAATAAAGGTCCTCGCGAAATTTCCCCTCGGCCAGCATGACCTCCAGGTTACGGTGCGTTGCCGCAATTACCCGGATGTCCACATGTTGGGTTTCCGTGCCCCCGACACGTTCTATCTCCTTTTCCTCAATGACACGCAAGAGACGAATCTGTGCTTCGGGTGTCAGTTCGCCGATTTCATCGAGAAATAAGGTGCCGCCCTGCGCCCGTTCAAAACGACCACGTTTCTGAAACAACGCTCCGGTAAAAGCCCCTTTCTCATGACCAAAGAGTTCACTATCCATAAGCGATTCCGGAATCGCCCCGCAGTTGACCTTGATAAATGGGCCGTTGCGGCGTGGAGAGAGATTGTGAATAGCGTTTGCGATGACTTCTTTACCCGAACCAGTCTCTCCCAGCAATAGGACGGGACTGGTCAGTGGCGCAACCTGACGCACCATTTCCATAACATGTTTCAATCCATAGTTGGCGCCGACAATTTCTTCCCCTATCTGCTTTCGCAGTTCATCCTGCAAAAACCGGTTGTCGTCGGCCAGAATGTCATTAAGGCGTGTCACTTCACGGTGGCAAAGATAATTAATGAAGGCAATGGCAAAGGGTGCGTTGAGAAGTGCAAAAAGATGCTTATGCAGTTCGGTATATTTCCCCCCGGCATGATTGACGACAGCGATGCCGCCGAAGAAATTCCATTCGGGCTTTGGATCGATGACCATAACCGATGCATCCGGCTTGATGCCGAGTTGAGCAAACGACCCCATAAGTGGATGATCAGCCACACGATCCGCGACGAAAATCAAGGGAATGTTCGGAAGGCTTTCGATGATTTTCATAATGGCGTTTTGCGTATCCTTTGTCGACACCAGTTTTTTAGACGTAATCTTTCCGCCGTCAACAGTCGCTACGGCAAGGATTTCTACGACCCCGGTGCCTGGATCGCAAGTGCTCATCAGCATGAAATCTGCCGGAATATGTTGGCGGATATACATAAAACAATCCCAAAGCGCTTTGTCAATTTCCAGCCTCCCGCAAATTCGCAGCGTAGCTTCCCGGAAAAAATCTTTTTCATCTATCATTATGTCCTCCTGTATATCGCATCCATGTCGTATGTCTTATGTCACACTTTAACACAATAAATGCGGGATAAGATACTTATTTATGCTTAATGAAACAGTTGTTTGACGATTGATTTTTATCTATTTGTATTTATTGAATATTATTTTTGGCATATTTTAAGCAATAACAATACAGTAAACCCCGTTAGAAAGTCTTTGACCTTCCAACGGGTAGATGCACACGGGGCATTAAACCCTCGTGTGAGCTGAAAAAGGAAGAAACATCATCCCCGCTTCTAACGGGGTAAAATAAGGAGCACAAAAGAATATGAAGTGGTTAGAGATCATATCGTTGAGAACATCAGGCCCTTTCGAACAAAAAGCTCGTAAATATATGAAAAAATATTGCGGAATAATCAAAGAACACAATGACACGAGAGCTGATTTCTACATTCATGATTCCAATCCCGGCGATTTTGCGATTGTCATCTCATCACACACGCAAGACGGTAAAATTAAGGGAACAGAATTGGGAAGCTACATGACTGAAGTATTAAAACAATACGGGCTGGTGGATTATAACTGCTGGCTTCTGGTTGATGATCGAGAAGCATTGAAAATCAATGACGAGCAAGCAAGATTTGATGATGATATCGGATATGTTGACGTTGAAACATGAAAGCACGGATGATTAAAATGAAGAACAAAAGAATAATAAAACAAGAGCGGAAAATGAAAATTGAAAACAGAAATCTGTCGCTGATTTTCAATTTGAGAAAAGCTTATTTTCAATGGAAATATAAATAGAGGCCCGTAATTATGAAAAATAAAGCACCAAGATTTGTGCGTGCGAGTGATTGCGTTGTCAATAGATGTTTTGGTTCTGAAGATAATCCGGAGGAAGCCAGAAACAAATATTGTTGGAAGCAGTGCAATCTGAAATGTCGTAATGGAAAAGATTATAAAACGATACAGGAAGCGATTGAAGAAGCCAAAGCATATGTTAACTGCTATGAAATAGAAGAAAGAAATCCGGAAACAATCGAGGCGATTTTCAATCAACATTTTACTTTGTTAATCAACCGGGGTCTATAAGAAAAAGAAAAATGAAAAAAATGGAAGAAATCACGGGTATGAACCCCAGGGCAAGCCTTGAAAACAAATTCCGCAGCAAGCTGCGGAGTATCATACCCTCCGCTGTGCGGGATTGTTATATTGTCCCGCTGAGCTACGCACGCGGGATAATTCGACTTGCAAGTTTCAGTGCACTGCGTTTCTGAAACTTGAGTCTCATTAAAATTTGAGTCTCACAATAAATTCTCTGCAATCCGAAGGGTATGATTAAATATTATGATTAAATATAAAGAATTATTAGTCAGTCCTTATAGTGCTATTTTTAGAAATAGAGCTCGACCGATAAGACAACGAGTAGCATGTTTATGTGTATGTCCTGCTTGTCATAAAAGATATGTTGTCAAAAGTAATTCACTCTATAAAGATCGAATTAATTGGATTTACTGTAATAGACATGAAAATAATAGATTTTGTAATCCGGAAGGATATGATGATGAGTTTGATGATAACACAAATAATACTTGTCTGTCATTGAAACATTTTACCGATATGGATGATGAGAGCGATTGGAAGAAAAGCAAAAAAAGATTAGGTGTTTAGGTTGGTTTACAAAAGAAAATGAATATGGACCTGGCCAAATTCACTACAGATGAGCTCATCGATTTGTACGCGCGAATTCCTGATAGCCTCAAGGAACGCGATGTTATACGCGCAGGTAACTTTACCGGAGATTTGGGCAAATACATAGCCATTCAACACTACAATAAAACTCCGGGACTACCCAAACTACAAGGGGTACCTCCGGTCACGCAAAATGTCGATGCAATCGAGCACAATGGAAAGCGCTACAGCATCAAGGCGACCCGCAGCAACGGGACGGGACCATTCTATGGTCTTGGGAATTCGGAATTGCAACAAATCGACAAACAGAAGTTTGAGTATGTAGTCATCGTGCAGTTTTTCAAGAACTTCAAAGTGCGGAGAATCCTCGAACTCTCATGGGACCAGCTTCTGAAGCATAAGATATGGCGCAAAAGGATAAGAGCATGGAACCTCGGAATCACGGAATCGCTTCTATCTGACGCGCGCATTCTTGTGGATAACAAGGAAGTCGAAACATCTGCCGGGTGTTACGGTGAACCCACGGACGGGTCCAGAGAGCCCCATCCTTAATTTTACTCACTTTCGATTTGTAATCATCAATTATAACAACGACCCGCTAATGAACAATTGTAGTTATAGGTGTTGTCAACGCCTGTGATGATGAATTGTTTTTTCAAAATCGATCATTAACCGGGCGCACAATAAAAATAAAAAATATTATCTCACCGGGAACGCCGAACAGGCGGCAGTTTCAAAGCGAAATATTATAAACTCTAAACGACTCGCATTTTTTTCTATGGCAAAATTATAAATATTTTGATATGTACAACGCAAAAGCAATAGATAGAATGACATCATTCGCCCTCACTTGCACTCCCTTGGTGATGATTTGATGTGTGTTGGTAAGCGGTCTTCATAGTTTTTTGTTCTGATAGGAATTACTTAACTTCAAATTATTTTAACTCGATTGAAAATAGTTCCACTTTTTAACGGGATAAAAGTTCCGGGAGATGACGATGGTTAAGAAAAAACATGCTGTTGATGTTCTTGAAAAATGCCCGACAGGCATTAAGGGTCTCGATGAGATCACGAAGGGAGGGCTTCCCAAGGGCAGGCCAACTCTGATCTGCGGTTCCGCTGGCTGCGGCAAAACACTTTTCTCCATGGAGTTTCTCATGCGGGGCGCCATGGATTACGATGAACCCGGGGTCTTTATGACCTTCGAGGAGACGCCGGATGATCTCGCGAAGAACTTCATGTCTCTTGGCTTCGATCTTAATGACATGGTGAAACGAGGTCTCGTTGCCACGGACCATGTCTATATTGAGCGCACTGAGATTGAAGAGACGGGTGAGTACGACCTGGAAGGATTGTTCATTCGCCTGGGCAGCGCCATTGATTCCGTCGGCGCAAAACGGGTTGTCCTCGATACCATCGAAGCGCTTTTTTCCGGACTGTCTAATACCGCCATCATTCGCGCAGAGCTCAGAAGACTTTTCCACTGGTTGAAAGAACGCGGCGTGACGGCCATCGTTACGGGGGAAAGCGGCGACAAGACCCTGACACGCTACGGACTTGAAGAATACGTCGCCGATTGCGTAATCTTACTGGATTTTCGCATCGAGCAGCAGATTTCCACGCGCCGTCTGCGTATTGTCAAGTACCGCGGCTCATCCCACGGCGCCGATGAGTATCCTTTCCTGATTGACGAAAACGGCCTGTCCATCCTGCCCATCACGTCTCTGGGGCTCGACTACCCCGTATCCTCGGAGCGCATTGCCACAGGCGTTCCCAAGTTGGATGCCATGTTCGAAGGGAAGGGGTTCTACCGGGGCAGCACCATTTTGGTCTCCGGAACGGCGGGCACAGGCAAAACAAGCATGGCGGCCACCTTTGCCGACGCCGCCTGCCGGCGTGGCGAGCGCTGTCTTTATTTTGCCTTCGAAGAATCGCCCAGCCAGATCATCCGGAACATGGGCTCCATCGGCATGGATCTCGCAAAGTGGGTGAAAAAAGGTCTGCTCAAGTTTCATTCAGCAAGGCCTTCGCTTTACGGCCTGGAAATGCATCTGGTCACCTTCCACAAAGTGATCAATGAGTTCCGGCCCCAGGTTTTTGTTGTGGACCCGATCAGCAACCTGAGCGCCGCGGGAACATTAACAGAGGTCAAATCCATCTTGACGCGCCTGATGGACCATTTAAAGATGAAAAGGATCACCACATTCCTTACGGATCTCACCCATTTTACCGGCGGCCTTGAACAAACAAGTGAAGAGATATCTTCGTTGATCGATACGTGGATACTGGTTCGGGATATCGAACTCAACGGGGAACGCAACCGGGGGCTCTATATTTTGAAGTCCCGCGGCATGGCCCACTCCAATCAGATTCAAGAGTTTATGCTCACGAACCAGGGCATTGACCTTGTCGACATTTATACCGGTTCCGGCGAGGTATTAACCGGCAGTGCCCGGGCCGCTCAGGAAGCCGGGGAAAGAGCCAATGAGTTGACGGCACGGCGAGAGGCGGAACGCAGGCTTCGCGAACAGGAACGCAAGAGAAATGCCCTGGAAACCAAGATCGCCGCATTGCGCGCCGAGTTTGATGTGGAAACACAGGAGGTGCAGTTGATGGCGGAAGAAGAGCAAAAAAGACAGGCTATGCTGGCCCAGGACCGCTTAAATATGGCTCATCTGCGCAAGGGAAAAACTTCGGCTCCGCAGACGAAGCATTCGAAAAAGAAAAGAGAAAGGAGAGTGCGCTGAAAATGGCTACAACAGTAAAAGAAAAGAAAGCAAAGAACGATTCAACAGAAGAAATCTGGAATCTACGTTTATATGTAGCCGGTCAGACACCGAAATCGATTACGGCCTTTGCTAATTTAAAGAATATTTGCAACGAGCACCTTGCGGGGAAATATAAAATTGAAGTAATTGACCTTCTTAAAAATCCCCAGCTGGCCAAAGGTGACCAGATTATTGCCATACCGACCCTGGTCAGGAAACTTCCCACGCCGATTAAAAAGATTATCGGCGATNNCGGGGGGGGGGGACGACAAAATTGAAAACCCCTAAATGCAGCCTTCCGAGGAGAACAAAAAAGTGAAACCAAGCACTAAGGAATTCGAAAAAGCGGTAAAGAAGCAAGACCGGACAAAGCATGTTCTTCGCCTGTACGTTACAGGAATGACCCCCAAGTCAACCATGGCCATTGCCAATGTTCAGAAACTCTGTGAACAATACCTGAAAGGCTGCTATGAATTAGAGATTATCGATATCTACCAGCAGCCCCAACTGGCCGCAGGAGAGCAGATCATCGCCACCCCGACGCTCATCAAAAAACTTCCCACGCCGCTAAGGAAGCTCATCGGCGACATGTCGGATACGGAGAGGTTTCTTGTCGGCATCGATTTAAAAACCAGGAAGACAGGAGACAGAAGT
>DJVN01000045.1 GCA_002441205.1 Syntrophaceae bacterium UBA6255
AAAGAAAGTGCGTCTATGTCCGCGCCTATGCCCGCCTGAAGAAACACGGAGAACAAGATCAAATGGGAAAAGACATTGTCCCGCCCTGCAACTGGGATCTTTATCAATCTTCGTCCTGGGTCAATTACTACCTGGGGAAAGACCATACGTCAAAAAAGCAGGCATGATTTTATTCATTGAAGATTATGAGGGGATAGTGTAGAAGCACCCGCGTGGGCAATTAGCTCAGCTGGATAGAGCGCTGGCCTCCGAAGCCAAAGGCCGTGAGTTCGAATCTCACATTGCCCACCAAATTATCCTCCGACACAATCCCAAGGAAGTGCATGAAACCCGCAAAAACAGCGGGTTTTTTGTAGTTTTGTGCGCATCTTGCGGCTTTTCACTACATGGGCATTGAAAAGATCAAAATGCCGCTACACGTAATTTCCGAACATGGTTCTGAACATCTTTGATGTGGTTTTGCAGGTCAGGCCGGATTTAATTGAACATCACTTGTCCATACTGTTCATGACCCATTAGGCTACACCTATGATCGGACACAGTAAGTGTAATTATGGGCTTAATTTATTTTTTCTTAGACTTTTTCTGAATGGTCAAACTGGCTTCTAGCGACTTTATGACACTGACCATATCAGAAAATATTTTGAGAGTTTCAGGAGAGAATTCATTGATTTCTGTAGTGATGGTTTTTTTCAATTTTTTAATATCTTCTGGCTTTGAAGGCAAGACAAGCAAATCGTTGACGGTAATATTCAATCCCCCGGCCACTTTAACCAAAGTATCAATAGACCAGTTCTTTTCTCCCCTTTCAATTGCGCCAATGTGAGTGTAATGTAAATCAGCCTTGTAGCCCAGCTCTTCTTGGGATAACTTTTTTTCCTTTCTTAATTGGCGAATCCGATCACCGACCAGTTTTTTTACGTCTTCCACGTTATCCCCCTTAGTTACTTATTTTATAAGCAATAAGGGCAATACAAGCCACAGGCTTAAATAACTATTTTTGCTTGATTTTACTTACTATAGGATGTATTAAAAAATATATTCCAGATGACATACCATCCTAAAAGGAGAAATCGTTGCTATGGGATTTCAAATCAGATTATGGGTTGGGTCGCTTATATTCGGGTTTGGAATATTGTCTTGGACATGGTTTATTAGAAATATTTTCAAAAGCAGATTACACAAACCTTCTTTTTACAGAAACTATCATCCGGTCATACATGTAACATGGAACTCTATTTGGGTAATTTTAGGATTATGGATATATCCAAGCCAAGGAATAATCCCCATAATCCCATTAATATTAGGCATTGCCATTGGCTTATATATTTCGCGATCAGCTAAGAATATAGATAGTAGCGATATTTTAAGAACACAAGCAAAACAGCAAGAAAAAATAACACATGAAGGATTAGCTGCTGCCATCTTTATGGCAATGGTGAATAATGAAACAGATGTTGAAACTACACTACAAAGTTTTTCAGTAAAGAATATTGATGATGTTAGGTTGGAACTTAAATTTCTGAAAGTATTTTCCACAATTCATCTTATAACAACAACGGTCACAGATGATAACCTAAGGGATGAAATTTTAGAAACATTCTATTCATTTCTTTTCTCTAAATCATCTGAGAATTATTTTGGATGCCCATTTGAATTAATATCAGAAAAATTCGGCATACGATTCAATAAATACTATGATGCAATTAGTGAACAGAATCCTAATGACCTCCCCTATAGCATAGGAAAACAATTTTCTAAGTTTATTGGACAAGAAAACGATATCGATAGTACTTTCCTAGCTGCCACATTTTTCTCCGGTGAGCTAATATCTAAGAGACCCGTTCTTGATAGCGCACTGAAAAAATATAAGTATGATTAATAACATAATTACAAACCTAAACTACCGTCTCCAAAAGTTGGCTGGAAGGAAGATTACTCGAAATCTCTACAAACACCTGTCAGATATATGAATTGTTGATAAGTGGAATAATTTAAATGATCGAAATCGGAACCCTAGTGTCAATTTTTATTTTAGTCAGTTTGTGGGAGTATTGTATGTTCTTCTATAAGCAAAGAACATTACCGTACGCGATGGGCTTCAATTTTTTTTCAATAATCCAGTGGATAATTATTGCAGTTGCTCTCATAAAAATATTCGGTTGGCTAGTCGGTATAATAGCTTTTATCTTATGCATTACCATTCTCCAATACGTAACACATTTATCGTTGGGCATTATTTACAATTTTCTATTCAAAAATAATCCACGTCCAGCATTGGCATTATTTTCAATAATGGTTTGGGTAACAGGAGGCCTGACAATTGCACTTCTCATTGTTAGGTAATAAATAATAAGTCAAAATAGCTGATCACAAACGCACTAGGCGAAATTTAATTTTGGGTAAAATAAATTAAGATGAGCAATCCCCTTTACGACATAATCAGCAAAGCACATGAGAAAAACTGGTGTGTGACGCCCTACTGTACAACATGCGGCGCTCAAGAATACCGGAATGCGCTGCGAGAATTATCCGGTTCTATGGGCGGAGGTCTCGCGGATGCTCTTGCTGATATTGATCTGCAAGAAATTTCTCTGCTGCCCAATTGGAAAGATGCATTGCTAGTCGCGATCATGGATTTGCCCATTTCGCAACAAGTAGAAGATGTCTTAAATGCGTGGCTTCCGAAAATATCGGATCACATAGCTTTGGCCGATTTACTCTTGTATAAAATAGTCCGCTATATGATAAAAGATAACGCGACGAGAAACAATTGGATTGAGCGCTGCATAGATATCGCCATAAATTCAAAAAACTTTTCCTTAATAGAATCTCTGCTTCTCGTATTAAAGCGTGACGCCTGGGACTATCCAAAATTGATCGCGGTAGCCAAGGAATACGCTAATTCTTCTGCCCAGATGGAAAGAGCGTTGCGAAATTCTTACAAATTGAGGGTAATGGCATCATCTTAAGGATATTAATATGAATAAAATATTTTGTTCTTTAACGATCATTTTCCAGTGTACGTCAAAAATGTCGCGATATTCGACGTTTTTGTCGAATGCCAGATAATTATAACATAACAATGTTCAATATCATCAATGAGTTATAAATGGCACGGAACTGGCTATAAATAAAGCAAGACTGATATTTTAAACGAATATATTCAGTGAAGCATGGAATAACAAACCTAAAATACTAATTGTTGATGATGGAGAATCGCAACGCTTTGTACTCAAGGGGTTTCTGCTACGCGAGGGTTATCTGATTGGCGAGGCAGAAAACGGTATCAAGGCTCTCCAATGTGTAAAGGATCAGCACTTTGACATTAACCTTCTTGATCACAAGATGCCGGGCATGAACGGCTTGGATGTGCTGAAAGAGATTAAAAGAACGAATCCCAAAATCGCCGTGGTAATCGTTAGCGCCTACGGAACAACTGAACGCGCTGTGGAGGCAATGGAGGCGGGAGCTTTTTATTATATTACGAAACCGGTTGAGCTGGATAAATTATTGATTCTTTTGGATCACATTTCCAAGCGTCATTCTCTAATTAAAAAGGAAAGTCAGATGTTTCGCCAGGGATTGGGAGATAATAATGGTGTAATCGATATCATTAATGATCGGCGCTATCAAAAAGAAGATAACATAACGGGCAAGGAATTTACCAGCATGCTGATACATTACTTAAATTCATGCCCTGATAATTACATCACAACGTGAATCGATGGCAATCTATTGCAATTTGAAAAATGAGAATGTGCAAAAAAGATATGTCTATTAAAATAAAAATCATATTTGTATGTGCCTTCCTTCTCTTTATTTCAGGATGCGCAGCCAAAACACCTCTCATAAAAGCTTCAGAAGAAGGTGATACCTTCGCCACGGAGAAACTT
This sequence comes from Syntrophaceae bacterium UBA6255, assembly GCA_002441205.1. Lineage (GTDB taxonomy): Bacteria > Desulfobacterota > Syntrophia > Syntrophales > Smithellaceae > Smithella. The sequence goes on from DJVN01000045.1 coordinate 3,897, forward strand.
ATCAGTGAAGGTGCCAATATCGATGAATCTGATGAAGATGGTTACACCCCTTTGATGCATGCGATATGGTCTGGAAGAGCTGAAACCGTTAAACTATTAATAAAAAAAGGTGCTGATGTAAACGCTAAGGACAGAACTAGCTACACGCCTCTTTTGTGGGCATCGTATTATGGTCATTTAGATATTGCCAATCTTCTTATAGATAAGGGAGCTAATATCAATGTCAGAGGCAATGACAAGAGCAGCCCTTTGCTATTAGCTTCGGCGGCAAATTACAATGAATTATCAGCACTGCTAATAAAAAAAGGTGCTGATGTAAATGTACGAGATGCTTCAGGTGCAACGGCTTTGCATTATCACAACTTACTTATGATTGTACAACATCTGCTCGATAGAAATGCAGATACAACTCTTAAAAACGAACAAGGTTGGACAGCTTTACGCAAAGCCATCTATGAAAAGAATATAGGCAAGGTCGCTTTGATTAGAAAGAAAACTAATTGGCAAGGAGAAATTTACGATTTAACTTCTGAAGAGATAATAGGTCGTTCTATTTATGAGCCAGAAAAAGATATGTTTGATGTGCCTCCCGAGAAAGAGAGAGCCTATAAATTAGCAACGCATGATTGTAACACTATGCTTTTTAAAAATTTGAGTGCAGGCGGATTACTTCTTGAGTTGAATTTGTATGGCATACCAACTTTGGCCAGGATGGCATCAAATGCTTACCGGAGAGAAGAGTTCTTTCAGCAATGCATGGCCATAATGGGATTTGAATGCAAAAATAATTGTCCAAAAAACATTAACCCCGCTCGTTTTAAAGAAGTTGTAGATTCCCCGCCGATTGAAGAACCTCTACCAAAGCAAAATGTGCAGAGTGACGAAAACAATAGAACAAAAAATCAGAATCTTTCACGACAGACTAAGAAGGAAATCAAACCGCATATAAAAGCAGATCCTCAATATAATCAAATAAAAGGAATTGTTTTAACGAGTGGCAATGTCATCGAAGGGCAAATACTAAATATTAGCGCTAACGCCGTAATAATTCGGACAAAGGATGGAAAGGTATTATCATATTCCTTTGAAAAAGAAGTTCGTGGGTTTGTCAAATAATAAAAAAAACGGAACAGCGCTTCTATTTATTTTCCATTTGCTTAAAGCACAGCAATGGCTGAAGGCAACACCAGTTCACAGTAATGACGTCATCCGTAAACCGCGCAGACATATTGAATGCATCTTAAATCAGCATATTTTCTGTCTTGGCAATGAGGGGCTCAATAAGTCCATATAACAACACATAAAAATGAGGGATTATTATGAAAAAGTCTTTCGCAGTTATGTTATCATTTTTATTACTTGTCAGCATTTTTTTGCAAGGCTGTGGAGTTGCCAATCAACCTTATCTAAAAAAAGATGCATCTGACGCCACACCTCTCAAAATGATCCGCTACGAGACACCTAATCTTCGTGTTTATTCTACTGGTGGAATGGTAGGTGTTATTGTTCCGTCTGCTGTCCTTTTTGGAATCATAGGAGGCGGTCTAGGTTATGCCGTTCATTATATTTCAACGATAGGGCCAGATAACCCTGAACGCCTCGATTTTGGCAAATTAGTAATGGATCAGTTTGTTGAAAGATCTAAAAAGGAAATTCCTAATTGGCCAGCAATGATTGTTCAAGAGAAAGCCGTCGAGAAAACCGGTGAAAATGCGATTGCAAAAGACACTAATTTGCCTGTTGACACATCCTACTATCTTATAGAACTTGTTGTTGATGACATTAGAATTGAAAAAGGTTCAGGATTAGCAACAAAAACGACTATAACCATGAAAGACACCGAAGGTAAGACGGTTTGGGAAAAAGGATATGTTTATGATTGCACGATTTTCAAGCGTGTAAATAATTTTAATAATCTAAAAGCACATAAATACGAAAAACTAAACGATGAATTTATTTTTGCTGCCGAACAAACGGTGAACGATTTCATAACCCACTTTAATGACTCGCTTCCTATTAAACCATACGCAGATGACAAACGAATCCTCAAAGGACAATACCAACCTGCGAAAAAAATTAAGGCCACCACAGGCACAGACCCAATTTATAACAACATAAAGGGAATTGTTTTGAAGGACGGAACTGTAATTGAGGGACAAATAGTAGACATCAGAAACGATGTGCTATTAATTCGAACAAAGGATGATAGATTAACAGCATATGATTTCATGACCGATGTGAAAAATTACTTATACGAAAAATAAACAAGGATTTGATTATATTATGTTGAAAAAATCACGAAATGATCTTGTAGAATTGCTCAATGTTGCCGGATTGCTGTTTACCTTTGTTTTTATTTCCGCATCAATAACCGGATGTGCATCCACCAGCATGATGCGCAGCGCATCCATTGAAGCGGGTGAATCTAAGACATTCAATGCTTCTTTTGATAACGTTTTAGATGCTGCCAGAGAATCAGTTACCCAATCAGGACTGGAAGTCGAAGAGGATACCCAATTAGATGATCAGACGTGGATTATTATTTGCAATAAAGGCGTAACAGGATGGTCATGGGGGGAGCGCGCGAGAATTACAGTTCAAAAGAAAAGTGAATCAAAAACATTAGTCCGCGTCCTCACGAGAAGAAAGCTTCCTACTAACGTAACAGCGACATGGGATTTTTCACCTGAAATATTCTCTAACATTGAATCGAATCTTCAAGTAGTAAATCCTATTCCATCCGCTACAGAAGCAGACCAGAGCCTAAAAGGAATAAAAGGTATTGTATTGTCTGATGGAAATGTCATCGAAGGGCAAATACTAAATATTAGTGCTAACGCCGTGATAATTCGGACAAAGGATGGAAAGGTATTATCATATTCCTTTGAAAAAGAAGTAAAGGGGTTTATTAAAGAGAAATAGGCACTCAGAAAAAATGACTTGACCTCTGACAATTGATTATCGATTTTGAAAATTTACCCTTGGGGGAATTTGGGCCTTGTATCTCGGCGGCCAACTCATCTGTGGCCCTTGCACCCCCCATCATAAGGGAAATATTTCTTCAGAAAAGATGCTAAAAGTGGTAAATATTTTTTCGGCAGTTCGAGAGGAATCAAAGCACTAGATTAGAGGCGTCATCAAAATATGGGGGCATATTTGGGGGCATGATGAAAATTATGGTTCAAAAATAAACAATGAATATAAGATATTAGGCTATTTATTCGAATCTCACATTGCCCACCAAATTATCCTCCGACA
>DJVN01000190.1 GCA_002441205.1 Syntrophaceae bacterium UBA6255
CCAGCATAAGTCAACTGATTCTTACAATTGGGGCATTCTTTAATTTTGTAATCCGCATCCAGTGCCTTATGCAAATCAGGAAACTTATTAGCCCCTGTATTCTCCAACTCGTGAAGCAACTTCTTTGCTTTTTCTTTATCACCATTGGCCTTAATAATATCTCTAATCTCTTTTTCCAATTTATCAAGATAGTCAGCAGGCAGGTTATCGTCTTTGGTTTTGGAATCAGTAACCTCTTCTCTCAATACCCTCTCTGCTTGACTCTTATTTGCAAATAGCCAACCTTTGGGTTGCTTGGCTAAAAGACCACCCTGAACCCTTTTTATCCATTTCCACTCTATTGGTGACCATACAACCTCATCATTTCCTCCTTTGGTTATATAATATTCTCCTGTTTGCCACTGTTTCACCTCTGCGTCTTTGGTTTTGGAATCTTTTGTGATGTTATCTATTATACGTTTTATTGATTCAAGGCTTTTGGCATTTATTGAACTGTGTCCGCTAACACCACCAATAATTTCTTTAGCTTTCCATTCCTTAGCNNGTTTTGGAATCTTCAAACTTCACGCCATATTTTCTCAAAATCTCTTTTGCTTGCTCTTTTGTCATTCCGCCCATAACTCCTAACATAGCGGAAGGCATTTTCAGAGTCTTCAAAGCAACACGAATCTGATTTTTTACAACGGGATCATTAATAGAAGGCCCATCTTTAGTTTTGGAATCTTCAGCATGGGTTTGATCCCATTGATCAATCAGTGATTTCACTTCTATCATTGATCTGCCTGTAAAAAAGGGCTTACCAACATAAAATGCAGCCATTGATGGTTCTAACTGAGCTAAAAAATCTCCCATTCCAGTTTCGATAATATTAAAATGTTTATAATAAGAAATATCTCCTTTTGCATCTTTCATCTTCTTATCCACACCACTGATCGTTCCCTTGTTCCTACTGGCATAGAAAATCTGTTCGCCCTTTTCCTCACCATAAATTTTCTTCATTGCTGCAAGAATCTTTTCACCCTTCTTGGTCAAAGGATCCTTGGTGTAAATATCGGAGGAGTCATTGGAATCTTGTTTTTCAATATGACACAGCTCATCATTTTCTTTTTCATACTCCCGCAATTTTCTCATTGCCTCTGCTTGATTTAAATTTTCAGCAACAACCTTTCCAGATACAGTAACGACTTTATATGCTCCTTCATCCTTCGCATCCGTTCCCTTCATGAAAGCCGCTTTGCTTACACCGGCTTTATTGAACTCCTTATAAGCCTTATTAAACTCTTCCTCATTGAACTGAACGCCATGAGCTGACATAAAAGGTTCAAGATTCTTTCTCACTTCTTTACTTCCCATCTGTGGATTGTTTCCCCGTCTTGCGGTTGCGACAATAGCACCATAATAATCGGGGGCATCATTCACCAACATTTCTTTAAGCTCTTTATCGTCCGAGTCTTTCGGTTTAAACAACTCTTTGTTGCTTTCGTATTTGAAGTCCTCACTTCCGATCTTCCAGTCGCTATCCCATTTCTGATTCTCCGGAGTGCCCTTGGGGAATGGATTATCCGTTCTTGCCTTCCCGGTCATGGCAGCGTAGTAACCGTTCTTGCTGTTGTCATCTTTGGTTTTATTCTTTAATTTGCTTTTTAGTCTTCCATATTCAATACTTAGAGGATCTCCCAACCCTACTACTCCACCGGACAAAACAATCTTATCTATCTCTTCACTTATCCTTTTCATTCGCTTTTTAATTTCTTCTTCTGTCCATTCGTCTTTGGTTTTCTTTTTGTTTTTAAAATAACCCTTCGCAAATTCAGGATCATATTCGGCAAACCCGCGATTCAATTTTCTATAATTCTTTGCAATTTCTTGCGTTTCTGCCCCTGTTTGATCTCTTTCTTCATCGCCGCATTCCAATTTATCAATTTCCTTTTTATAGGGCTCCGTGTCATACCCCATCTTCCGGGCAGCATCCATGTTCTTTCGGATGTCACCGATCTTGACCTTTAAGGATTCATTTTCTTCTTCTTTGTCTTTTGTCTTGGAATCTTTATTTTTATTGCCATTTCTCCATCCATCATCCCATGATTCTTTTAAATCGCCCCAACCACTTCGAGACCGATCTTTAAAGGGATTATCCGAAATAGGTTTACCATTTTTGGCTGCTTCATAACCATCATCGTAGGCATCAATCATACTATTATTAGGGCCGTCCTTCACCTCATAAAACAATCCTTCAGGACTTTCTATTACAATCACATTACCGGAGGAATCCTGAAGCTTGTAAACAGTTGTATCGTTCTCACCGACGATCTGCTTAATGATGGCCTCCTCCCCAAGCACTGTATAAACTTCACCTTCTCTTAACCCCTGTTCGGATTTGATTGCCGTAACCTTCTGACCTTTGAAAAGAGCATCTTTCACATCTGCCGCCGCTGCACCTCTGGCTTTTGCAAGTTCCTTTTCCTTTAAGATGTTTTCCGGGTCAAGCGGATCATAAGCCTCCTCATCAGATGCAGCTTTCCCCTGTGCTACCGATAAAGCTTTGGCTTTGGCAATGTTTTTAGGCGTGGTAGGATCGTAAGCATCTTTACCCTTCACAGAAAACTTTTTGTCTTTTGTTTTCTCGGCATTCATTTTCATCTCTCCGTTGATTTGGTCTATTTCGTCCTGCAATTCTCTTACTTCTTGATTGTCTCCAAGCCTTTTTGCTTGCTCCTTCAGCCGCTCTAACCTTTTCAAATACATTGTAATCGGTTCTTCCCCTTTTTTCAAGATCACTCTGGCATCACAGTTGGGACAATGAAAAGTTGTCATGAACCTTTTGTCTTTGAACCTTCTCAGTTTATCCTTTGCTCCCGTCTTTTCAAATACCGCACCGCATTTACTGCATTGAATGGTTTCCATTTTTAATGCCTCGTCACCAGTTTGGTAAATTGGTCCTTCTTCATGGTCTGAATCTTGCCGCTTCGATAAACCTTTATTGCATAGCAAATATTTCTTGCCATCTTTCCCTATCTCCTGGAGCATTCGTTCTCATATGATCATGATGACACAGAGAAATTAAATTGTCCAAATCACAATTTTTTCTATCATAATCTATGTGATGGACATGAAGTTTCCTTTTTAATTTCTTCTCGGGCATTAAACAAACTTGACAAATATACCCATCCCTTTTTCTAACAATTTCTTTTAATTCTTCCTTCCAATCTAAAGGATATATTGGCTCACCAGAAATACCACCTTGCCAATTAGGGTTGTTTTCTCTTGAATGCTTTTCTCTATATTCTTCTGTCATCCATAATCGTTTTGAAGCTTCTCTAATTTTATTTCTAACTTCAGGATTACTATAAACAGCCGCCATACTTTTTGCCATTTTATCCCTATATGATTTATTGTTCTTCCATAAATTTTTTCTTTTAATAGAGCGTTCTTCTCTTTTTTCAGGATGATTTTTCCAATAATCTAATTGAGCTTTAGAATTTATAGCTCTTTGTTCTTCCGTATGCACTCTTCCTTTTAAGGCTTCAGATATTTTTCTTCTAGCCTCTTTTCCTTGAGCAGGGTTATTACCTTTCATCTTTTCAGACAAATTCTTTTTTCTTTCCGGATTCCTATCCCAAGAAAGCTTTAATGATGTTGATCTCTTTTTAAGAGTGTCTTCAGATAAAAATTTTTTATAACTATTATGGCCGTGAATAAATTTTACTTTAGGATTGCTAGAAGCAACTTGTTTTCCGCATCCACAATTACAAAGACGATCACTCATGCTGCTCTCCTTGTTCTATTGGTAATTTTTACAAGCTTTTCAAAATCCCTTTGATTCATTTGTTGTATCCTTCCATTAAAATATACTTTTGCAGGCCATGAAATATCAGAGGACAAAATTAAAACTTCCGGATAACATCTACAGTTAAACGTTTCCCCTGCATGATACTCTCCATAGGCCTTTTCACCAGATAGTTTCTCGGGACTCGGAGGATCATTCCAACTCACCAATACCCGATTCATATGTTTATGAGAACTCCGGGTTCTGAAATCACCGACCGCTCTCCAGATATACCAATCCGCTCCAATAGAAGTTGCACGCATCTCGGTCAATGCGGTCGAGTATCTCGATGTTTCTGTTCTGGCAATCATCTTTGCTTTATTTTCACTCATGCCACCAATCCGCATGATCTCATCTATCAAGTCGGTAGAACGTAATCCAACATACTGATTCTCTTTGATAAGCTTGTGAACTCTTTTTGCGGCATCTATGGGCATTGACTTGATAAAGCCAACATTGTCATCCATATATTTCTGCATCCAAGCCTTCTCTGGCGGTCTTGAAAGTTCTTTCTTTAACTCCTGACTCATCTTTGCAGACAATTTATCCCATTTCTTTTTATTGTCTTTGTCAACATTATAAAACATGGTAGCAACAGTTTGGTTAGACCACTTTGTTAATGTCTTGCTGTATTTCTTCAAAAGACTGATTGCTTTAATACCTTTGGTTTTTGTAGCCGATGTAAGGGTTGACTTCAATATCTTTTCAATCTCTTTGGCAACCAGCTTCATAGCATTGAAATACTTCCTCTCCGCAGGCGTCATCTTAACAGGCGGAGTCGGTTTCTTATCAAATACAATATTTGTTACCGGTTGCGTCAATGTTAACATTCTACTTCATCCTTGCAAATAAAGATATAACGGCTTTTCGATTCTTTGCTCTGGGTAAATGACACAATTTTCCAATGCTCTGACAATCTCTCCATCCATTGAATAGAATTCATCTTTACAGTGGTTAAATCCCACCCACATCTGAAATCGGGCAGATCATACATCTCAACAATAAGGTTGTTACAAGTTTTCTTTAATTCATTTAATATGGTATCCAGTTTATCCTTCTGAACCGTCATCAAGGTGTTGATACACATACCCCAGTCAGCTTTTGGAATGTCACCAAGGTCCGCCAGATCAACTTCCGTAAAGGTTAAAGGCTTACTGTTCATCAATTCCTTTACAGCCGGTTCCAAAGCATCAATGGTAATGTCATACATATTGATTTTCTGATTTGGTCTTACCTTATAAATTTCTACTTCTGCTCTCCCGGTGCCACATCCATAATCGTTGATTGTTACTGTTTCCGGAATATGATTTAAGAGAAAAGGAACAAGCCTCTGTGCGGTAGAGCCCGTCCGATAATTCCCCTTTTCCCAAATGGTTTTAAATTTTTCTTGTTGAACCGTATCCAACATTACATCATTTCCTCAAAAAGCTTCTGTGCGGTAGCTTCTATTTCTTTTTCATCTTCCGGTGAAAGCTTTATACCGGGATCAAAACCTAATACCTTTTTTGAATATTCGGTTGAATCCCAATCTTCATCTTCCATCTTGTATTCAAGATCATCTTCATCAAGGATTTCTGGCATGTTACTCTCCCTTTATCTTCCAGACTTTAAAAACGATTGGATCAATATATTTGTCAAGACAAACCTTTCTGGTGTTGCATAAATATTCGGATACCGCCTCTGCAACCGCCAGCTTCGCCTTCATCAATTCTTTTTCTGTCTTGGGCATCGGCATCTTAGCAACCGCTTCTTTTGCCCTATTGGTACCGATTCTTGTCCGGAAAGCTTTCGGTGTATTATTACTGACCTCTTTTGAAAACTTTTTAAGCTTTCTGTAGTCGGTATCAAATACATTTTGTTCCTTATCGGGTCTTTTAGCTCTTTCTTTCAAAATCTTTGACAGAGCCGGATCGTTGACCTTATAATAATTTGGTTTGCCATGCTTACCGATAAACTCGACAGCAACCGAACCATCATCATTGACTTTGATGTGTTTATTCTGCAATGACGAGGCGCCATAGGTTTTTACCTCTCCCTCATTGTTGCCTGTATCAGCTCTTGCTCCAGTCTGCTCTATCAACCTTAAACATAAAGCTTGTTCCTTCTTGTCGCCTTTATAGTTCCTTTCGATATTCTTAACGACCTTATCAATATTCGCCTCAAGCTTCCTAACCTTGCTAAACTTGATTGTTGCCACCCTGCCATCATGAGCTTCCGAATACTTTACCTGCCGCCTTCCTCTTTGATCTGTGCCCGCTACCAATGCTTCACCCTTTGGATCGGGATTGATCCTGACATGCTGCCAAGCGGGAGGAATAGCAATATGGGCTACATGCTTGGGAAGCGGTTTACCATTCGCCATAACCAAAGCACCAGCTTTCTCTACTTCTTCACCCTTTTTATTCAGAACCTTTGTTGGCGGTAATCGTTTGGTTCCAATAAAGCTTGCTTCCATCTTTGATCGTTTCGGTTCAGGATAATTGATGGTTGGTTTCTTTTCCTTTTTGGGTTTTTCTTCTTTCTCTTTTTTATCTGTTTTCTTTTCAGGAGACTTTTCCTCTTTTGGCTCTTCAGAAGGTTCGTTCTTTCCTTCTTTCTGCATCTTCTCGTACTCTTCTGCGTAGCCTCCTTCGGAAGGAATGAACTCGCCGCCCTTGAATTCTTTGCCCTTAATAGATACACCGCCTTTTGGTGCTCTTAAATGGGCATCAAAAGTGGAACGAAT